>JASLMQ010000563.1 GCA_030746455.1 Candidatus Latescibacterota bacterium | reverse complement strand
GGGAGGCATGAAGGATCCAGGCCTGGGCCCGAGGCGGAACCTGGGTACCCCCAGGCGCTTCGCGCCACTCGCACCCCCCAATTTCGTCGGATCGAGGTTAGGCGAGGCAGCGGTCGACTCGACGTGAAGATGCCCAGGCTCCTGTTGCCGGTCCGGACGGCAGCATTCGAGAACGGACGAGGGTAGACCATGGCATTCAAGCATATAGGACACGCGGCGCGGGTGTGGTTCCGCCCAAGTTGGCTGATGCTGATGCTTCTTGTTGCGGTACTCCTGCTGCCAGGTGTCGCCCAGGGCCAGCTGCGACATGGCGACCCCATCGTGACCGTCGTCAACCACGATGCCCCGAACGTCCGGTCGACTCCGCGGGTCAGCCGGGAGACCCTGATCGGCACCGTGGCGCGCGGCACTCAGCTCAAGCGTATCGGGCGGGAGGGCCGCTGGCATCAGGTCGTATTGCCAGACGGCCGAAGCGCCTGGCTCTACGACGCGTACGCCGAAGAGGGCACCGCGCGTGATCTGCTGGAGGTGCGCCCAGCGGCAGTCAATGTCCGCCGCAGCGCTTCCACCCGATCGGAGAGGACCGGTGTTGCCAGGCGGGGCGAGACGTTGAGGCTGGATCTGAAGCGTGGCAACTGGTACCGGGTGATCACGGCGGACGGCAAGAAGGGCTGGATTCGGGAAGACATGGTGATTCTCCGGCCGCTTGCCCGCAGGGAGGCAGAGCCCGATCCGTCTCCCGAGACGGAGACGCCCCCCAAGGCCGCGGCTCCCCCTGTCGATCCCTACCAGAAGGGCCTGGATCTCGTGGCAGAGGATCGCCTCGATGCGGCTACGAAGTCGTTCCAGGAGGCGCTCAAGGCCGATCCCGACAATGGCGCAGCGCACTTCGAGCTCGCGAAACTGCTTCGGGGTCAAGGCAATCAGCGAGAGGCGCTCGACCACTTCCGGAAGGCACTAAGGGGTAAGAGACGCCGGCCCGAGGCCCAGATGTACATCGACGCCATACTCCGGGTCGGGAAGGACTCCGTGTCGGTCGCTGCCGCAGATGCGGACACCGCCGAGGCGGAGGCGGGGGCGGCCTGGTTCGACACGGTGCTGGCCAGCGCGACCTACCTGTTGCCCGCGATCGCGCTGGCCTCGCTGGTATTCCTCATCGTGCTGGGCGTGATCTACCGGCGGAGGCGGTCGTCGCGAGTCGAGCGACCGGTCTACAAGAGGCGGAAAGCGGATGCGGGCTTCGAGGCCGTTCTGAAGTACGCGGTGGAGAAGCGTCCGCTCCAGCGGAAGATCGAGGAGGCCGAGCAGAAGCGTGCGGAGATGGACGAGGCACTCCAGCGGCGGTTCGATGCCTTTGGGGAGGAGCTGGAGGGAGGACGACCCAAGCTTCCGACGATCGAGTCGACAGAGACCCTGATGAAACGGGTCGATGGCCTCCGTCAGACCATCCTCAACCAGGAGGAACGGGCCCAGATCTACGCCGACATGGTGGTCCTGCAGAATGAGAAGATCGCCGCGCTGGACGAGGAGATCCAGGCCCTTAAGAAGCTGATTCAGCTGGACTACCGGGACCGGCGCAAGGAGACGAAACAGGCCGGTGCGAGCCCCAAGAAGGCCCGCGGCAAGTGAAGGCATCCCCGGGCCGGGATGGGTTCCCGGCACCCCAGGAGCTGACGGCGTCGGCGGCGCACGCCGGCGAAGACGTGCCAACAGAGGAGTCGGGCTGACGCCCATGGTGGAGCGGATACGAGAGTTCCTCGCTGAGCATCCGGAGGGAGCCACTTCCGAGGAAATCGCAACAGAGGTCCTCCGGCTCCAGGGAGCCAGAGGGACTGTGGCCGACCGGGTCGTGGATGCGGCTCTGGAGGAGAACGAGCAGGTTTCGCGGGGAGATGACGGATTCTGGCGAATCCGGCCTACGTCGCGCCCCGTGAAGGGCGCGGAGTTCCTGGCGGTCGGCGTTCGGATCTCGCCCCCCGAGGAGGGCCCTCAGCAACTGGTGGGGCTGGCGGCCGTGCGATGCAGCCTTAACGGGACGCCCAGGCGGTTCCCGGAGGTGCAGGTTGCCGGCAGAGCTCGTGAGACCCTGGAATCCTTCGCGACCTTCGCGGACGGAGCGATTCCGGCCGCCTTCCGGCTCCCCCGGATCAGGCGACTGATTAATGGGTCCGCCCGGGCCACTCTAGGGCACCCCATTCTGGAAGAAGGCATGTGCCTGTACCGCCTTGGCAGGAGGGGCTTCCCCGATCGTCTTTTGGGTGCGGTCGAGGATCTGGCGGAAGCGGCAGGTGCGGCGTACCTGACCGATCGGGGGCCGCAGGAGGAGGCCGCGCTGCAGGGCGACCTGCTTCTCCGCCTGCTGGAGCGACGTGAGGGGGCCGGGGACGAATCGGTGGAGAGCGTCATGGCGGACCTCCACCCGGACCAGGCCCCCGTCGACTTCGAGGCCTATGCCTTCGACGAGGCCTTTCTGGATGATCTGCCACAGTCCCCGGGCATCTACGTGATGCGAGACCTGCAGGGCCGGGTGATCTATGTGGGGAAGTCGGTCAGTCTGCGCGACCGGGTCGGCACCTACTTCGCGCGTCGGTCCGAGCGGCCGGAGAAGACGCAGCGCATCCTCGACCGGATCTGGTCGGTCGAGGTGGAGACCGTGGGATCAGAGCTGGAGGCCCTGCTTCTGGAGGCGAGGCTCATTCGGGAGTGCCGGCCGGAGTTCAACACGCAAGTCTCGGTGCACGACCGACCGTCGGGCAAGGCAACAGGCGGGGATCACGTCATACTGCTTCCGTCGGTGGAGCCCGATTGCGTCGAACTGTTTTGCGTCAGGGAGGGATCCCGCCCGGCACAGCATCGGGTCCGGCGCGATCTGTCGGACTGGGGGGCGGTGTCCGCCCAGGTAAGGTCACATCACTTCGAGTCCGACGTCGCATCCGGTCCTCTGACCGAAAGCGATGCAGCTGACATCGAGATACTCAAGAGTTGGGTCGCTCGGAACCTCGATGCCGTGAACCGGGTCGACATGCAGTCCACCGGCGGCGCAGAGGAGGCGCTCCGCGTACTCTCAGACTACATACGGGGCTGTGACCTGGAGGGCTGGGAGAAGGAATGGAGGATCTAATCCTGCGGCGAGGAAGCCGGCCTAGAGGGTGAGGACCATTCCCTCGTGCGCGATGATCACCTCACGTGTGCTGTCGGGCGCAACGTGCTCGAGGTAGTTCTGGGTGCTCTCCAGCAGGTCCTCGAGCTTCTGGTCGTCGGCAAACGGGTCGTGGTGGAAGAGAACCAGGCGCTTGACTCCGGCGTGAAGGGCGATGTCGACGCCGATAAACGGTGAGCTGTGGCCCCAGTGGCTCTTCTCGAAGGATTCGATGAGCTCGAAGAAGGCGTCGAAGATGAGTGCGTCGGCGTCGCGATAGAAGTCGTGGTAGGGCTGCATCGCCTCCGGCCGAAGGTCGTTGTAGGAAGCGTCAGTGGCGTAGATCAGGACGGCATCGCCTAGCTCGATCCTGTAGGCATAGGAATCGCCGGGATGGTCGAGTAGGAAAGGGGTAACGCCAAACGGCCCCAGCCGCCTTTTCTTCTGAGGGGTCAGCTTCTTAAACTGGATGTCTGCCGGCATATACTCCAGCGTGATCGGGAAGTTGAAGGCGTGGTGCTGATTGCGGAACCGCTGTCTGAGACGGCTGTGTCCCCCGTGGACCCGAATCTGGTTGCCGGGCACGAACGCCGGCTGAAAGACGGGGAATCCCATGATGTGGTCCCAGTGCGTATGACTCATCAGGATGTCGAGTCGGCCTGTGCCCTGGTCGAATCCCTCCTGCATCAGGGATCGCCCGAGATCCTTGATGCCCGAACCCGCGTCGATCACGAGCCGCCCCCCCCCTCCGAGGACCTCTACGCAGGATGTGTTCCCGCCGATAGTGCCCCGTTCGAAGAGTGTTCGTGAGCGGAGGAAGTCCCTTGCCGACTCGGGCGTGGGAGTGGGATGGTCGTCGGCCGAGACCAGCATATCAACTATCTTGGCCTCGATGTCCTCGGAGCTTACCGGCGTGGGAATCGTGCCTCTGACGCCCCAGAACTTGACCTTCATGTGTCCGTGCCTCGAGAGTGCGGTGACGGGTCCGCGGGGCGTCGGTAGACACCCGACCGGGAACGTGTAAGTGGTGATTTCTTTGATAGATATGTCATCTCTTGCTTGATTAGTATAGGGCAACAGCCCTGATTTGTCAAGCTTGGCCTATCGAGTGGGAGACTCACAAACAGGGCCGAGAGACGTCAGGAGCGGGGACGCGATGGTTCGTGTCCCCGCTCCTGTTTGTATGCCGCGGGGACCGGCCCGTGCAAGCCCTCGTTCCAAGACGTCCGGAGTGCGACGGCTACTGCGCCTCAGCGAACCGGATCGGATCCGGATCCCAGGGAGGGGCCTCTTCGAGCGCCTGAACGACGTCTTCAGGCGATTGGACCTGGATCCACATGGTGCCGTGTACCGGGTTCATGAACCGGCCCGAGATGCAGCGGCCCAGGAGCTCGACGCAGGTATCGTAGAAGCCGTTGGTGTTGACCATGGCGATAGGGCCACTGAAGAGGCCCAGCTGCTTCCAGGCGATGGCCTCGAAGAGCTCCTCCAGTGTGCCCACCCCGCCGGGAAGGGCCACCACCGCGTCCGTGTCTTTCAGCATTCGCTGTTTGCGCGCGTGCATGTCGTCAACGATGCAGAGCTCTGTCAGGCCGGAGTGACCCCACTTCTGTCGTTCCATGAATCGTGGAAGCACGCCGATCACCGTTCCGCCTTCCGCCAGAGCCGCATCTGCCAAATGCCCCATCAGTCCCCTGGCACCTGCCCCATAAATGATGTCGATCCCACTTTGGGCCAGGGCCGCTCCCAGTCGAGCGGCGGCCTCCAGGTAGGATGCGTCGCATCTGTCACTGGAGGCCGCGAAGACGCATACCCGGCGGATCGACATCGAATCGAGTCTCCTTCTTGTAGACACAGGGGAAGAGTGTGGTGGTGACCTCAGCTGGCGGCTAGTTTGATCAGCTTCTCCGTGGACTTCAGCCCATGGCCCGTTAGCGGCACGACCACGGTTTCGTCCTCACCGATCTCCGACTTCGACAGTCCGGCCAGAGCGGTGGCGGAGGTCGGCTCGATGTACCATCCGCCTCGGCAGAAGCCCGTGAGGGCGGATTCCACTTCCTCATCCGTGACGGTCACGACCTGGCCGCCGGTATGCCGGACCGCGTCCAGGATCTGCGAGGCCCTTGTGGGTTCGGCGATGGCGATCCCCTCGGCGATCGTGCTGCAGGAGGCTTTTTCTGCTTGCGGGTGGGCATCGCCGCTCCACAGGCGATGGAGAGGCGCGCAGGCCGACGCCTGGACAGCCACGAGCCTGGGAAGGTTTGTGATGCAGCCACAGCGGAGGAGGTCGCTGAATCCCAG
>JASLMQ010000562.1 GCA_030746455.1 Candidatus Latescibacterota bacterium | reverse complement strand
TCTGAAGCGTCGAGCCGAACGGAACGTACCCGACCGAGGGAAGGAAACGGTTCCGATGGAAGAGAGAGGATCCCTGCTGCCGCGGATTTCCGTGGCCCGGCCCGTCACCGTGACCATGTGCCTCCTGGCGCTGCTGGTGGTAGGTGCGGTGGCCTACCTCGGGATCCGGGTGGAGATGATGCCATCGGGATACACGCATCCCTACATGCACGTTAGGATCCGCTACCCCAACGCCACCCCCCAGGAGGTGGAGCAGCAGATCACGCGCCCGCTAGAGGAGCGCCTCAGAACGATCAAGGGCATCGAAAGGATCCGAACCTACACCGGCTCGTGGGGGGTGAGCGCGCCTCTGCGATTCCAGCAGGATGCGGATATGACGCTTGCCTACAACCAGCTGATGGATCAGATCGAGCGTCTGAAGCTGGAGCTCCCCGATGAGGCGCGGGACCAAGTTCGCGTCTGGAAACACAACGACGACGACAATCCGATCATGTGGATCGGCATGCTGCAGAGCGAACCCATCGCGGACCCCTACCGCTTCCTGGTCTCTCACGTCCAGCTCCCCCTGGAGCGGATCGACGGGGTGGCCAAGGTAGAGCTGTGGGGGGCCGACAAGAAGGAGGTGATGATCGAGCTCGACCGGGAGCGTCTGCAGGCGCGCGGCGTGAACACCTATGAGGTGGCGCAGACGCTGATGGCGGACAACTTCGCGCTGGCCGGCGGCCACGTTCGCGAGGCGGGCAAGAAGTTCTACGTGCGGTCTCTTGCCCGGTATCGGAGCCTCGAGGAGATCCGAAATATCCCGGTTTCCCGGCGGAACGGTGGAGTCCGTTTGCACGAGGTGGCCGACGTGGTCTACGATGTACCGGAGCGCACGTGGCGCCAGCGGATCAACCGGATGCCGGCGTCATCGCTCGGGATCAAGGCCGAGTCGCGCGCCGATATCGTGAAGGTCTGCGATCGGGTTGTGAGGGCCCTCAGGGAGATCGAGAAGGACCCGGTGACGTCGAACCTGGAGTTCAACGTCTTCTTCGATCAGGGCCGATTCATACGGGAGTCCATCGACAACCTCCAGAACACGGGCATGTGGGGTGGGCTCTTCGCGGCCTGTGTTCTGTTGTTCTTCCTTCGAGCCCTCCGGATGACGGCCATCATCACGCTGGCGATCCCGCTTTGCGTGATGATCACGGTGGCCACGCTCTACTTCATGGGGTGGTCGCTCAACCTGATGACGATGATGGGCCTGATGGTCGGGGTGGGGATGGTGGTGGACAACGCCATCGTTATCCTGGAGAACATCTACCGGATGCGCGAGAAGGGGGAGCAGCCCAGGGATGCGTCGGTCTCGGGCTCGAGCGAGGTGGCCCTCGCCATCACGATGGCCACGATGACGACGGTCGTGGTGTTCCTGCCGCTCATCTTCATGAGCGGGAACGTCGCGATGAGGTTCTACTTCTTCCGCCTGGGCATGCCGGTCATGGCCATGCTGCTGGGTTCGCTCTTCGTGGCCCTGCTCTTCATCCCTCTGGCGGCCACGCGGTTCGGCGGCGCCAAGGTAAAGCAGGACCCGCGCTCGATCGGATGGGCGCGAAGCCGGTACGGCCGCGCGCTTGCCTGGACGCTGCGTCGGCGGCGCGACGCCCTGCTCATCGCGCTGGTGCTGTTCGCCACGGTCGTCTATCCCTCGACCCACCTCAAGCGGTCCGATTCCAAGGGCGGGAATATCAACGATGTCGACATCAATGTCCGCGGCCCCAGGCATTTCACGGTGGCCGACACCGAGAAGCTGATGGATGAGATCGAGGACTTCCTGGAGACCAAGCGCGAGGCGTACGGGATCCGGACGATCCGCACCTGGTACAGCGAAGGACGTGGGGGCATCCAGATGTTCCTGGAGTCGAGCACCACCGACTCGTGGTGGTATGTGGCCTACAGGGACCTGAGGGCGAAGCTTGGATTCCCCGTGGACCGGCAGATGGCCCGCACGGAGGTCATCAAGGACCTCAAGAAGCATATGCCGAAGTTCGTGGGTGTGTGGGTCGGAGTCGAGAGGTGGGGTGGCGGCGGCGGCGGCGGCGGGAACCCATCGGTCGGGGTCAATCTCTATGGAGAAGACACCGAAGAGCTGGCGGAGCTGATCGACGAGGTCGACCGGCGGCTGAGGACCATTCCGTCGGTCGTCAGCGTGGACACTGACCTGGAGCAGGCAAGCGATGAGGTCCAGGTGCGCATCGACCGCGACCGCGCGCACGCCGTGGGCATCTCGCCCCGCGTCCTCGGGCGCACCCTGGCCTTCTCGCTCCAGGGCGTGCCCCTGCCCAAGTACCAGTCCCGGCAGAGGGAGGTCGACACGCGGCTCTACCTGGAGAAGGCCGACCGGCAGACCCTCCACCAGCTCAAGAACCTTACCTTCAGGTCCCGTTCGGGGGAGGAGATCCCGCTGTCTGAGCTCGCCTAGGTCCGGATGGCGCAAGGCAGGAGCACGATCCGCCGGGAGGACGGCAAGACCCGGCTTCAGGTGAAGGCCTTCACGACCAAGGACGATCTGAAGGGGCTCTACACGGAAATCGACCGGGTGATGGACGGATTCCGAATGCCCAGGGGGTACTACTGGGACAAGGGGGAGCGCTACTCCAGGTTCCGGGAAGAGGATGACGCGAGGATGGACGCCGTTCTTATGGCGGTGTTGAGCGTCTTCCTGCTCATGGGTGTGCTTTTCGAGTCTTTCATACTCCCGTTCTCCGTGTTGTTCTCGATACCCTTCGCTTTTCTGGGCGTCTACTGGACGCTCTACCTGACCGGAACGCCGATGGAGATCATGGCGACCATCGGCATCGTCGTGCTGATCGGGCTGGTGGTGAACAACGCCATCGTTCTGATGGACATGGTCAACCGTCTCAGGAAGCAGGGGATGAATCGGACGGAGGCGATCCTGGAGGCGGGTCACAACCGCTTCCGTCCGATCTTGATGACGACCTTCACGACGGTCTTCGGCCTGCTGCCGATGTCAGTGGGAAACACGAGCCTGGTAGGCATTCCCTACGCTCCTCTGGGGCGCACGATGATGGGCGG
>JASLMQ010000561.1 GCA_030746455.1 Candidatus Latescibacterota bacterium | reverse complement strand
GCACGTTCGAGGACGTGACGGCAGAGGCCGGCCTGCAGGTGGAGATGTACGGCATGGGGTGCTCTGCCGGCGACTACGACAACGACGGCGATGAGGACCTCTACGTGGCCTGTCTCGGCCCGAACCACCTTTACAGGAACGAGGGAAACGGAACCTTCATCGACGTGACCCGGGAGACCGGGGTGGGCGATCCGGCCTGGAGCGTAAGCAGCGTCTGGCTGGACTACGATCGCGACGGCGACCTGGACCTGTTCGTGGCCAACTACCTGAAGTGGTCGCCGGAGCGCGACGACTGGCTCGACGCCGAGATGGGGCAGATGGCCTATGCCCCCCAGCTCTACGACGGCGACCGTCCCCGTCTCTACCGGAACGACGGCGACGGATTCACCGATGTGTCCGATAGGGCAGGTATCCGGAAGAAGGTGGGCAAGGGCATGTCCGCCGTGGGTTTCGACTCGGATGGCGACGGCTGGACGGACATCTACATGTCGAACGACACGCTTCCCGACTTCCTGTACCGGAACCTGGGGGATGGCACGTTCGCAGAGGAGGGCATCCTGGCCGGCGTGGCCTTCAGTGCCCAGGGGGTGGCCAAGTCGGGCATGGGGGTCGACGCGGCGGATGTGAGGAACTGCGGCCTGCCCGACATCGCCGTGGGCAGCTTCGCGAACGAGATGGTGTCGGTTTTCCGTAACGAGGGAGAGGGCGCGTACGCCGACGTCTCCGTGGCGTGCGGGGTCGGACGTCCCAGCTCGGGCCACGTGACCTTCGGGATCTGTTTCTTCGACTACGACCTCGACGGACGGCTGGACCTCTTCGCGTCTGCCGGGCACGTGGAGAGCGATATCCAACGGTGGAAGGCCCACATGACCCACGCGCAGCGTCCGCTCCTGTTCCGCAACACGGGAGGTGGCCGCTTCGAAGAGGTGGGCGCGTCGGCAGGAGACCTGGCCCGTCCTCTCGTGGGGCGGGGCGCGGCCGTGGCGGACACCGACAACGACGGGGACCTCGACCTCCTGGTGTCGGCCAACAATGGACGGCCCTCCTTGCTTCGCAACGAGGGGGGAAACCGCAACCAGTCGCTTCGCCTCCGGGTGATAGGCACAGAGAGCAACCGGAGCGGCATCGGGACGCGGATCAGCCTACGGTTGGGAACTGCGACCCAGACGAGGATGCTCAAGGCCGGATCGAGCTACTGCTCGGATGTCGAGCGGATCGCGACCTTCGGATTGGGCCTTGAGAATGAAGCGGAGGATGTGGAGATCGCGTGGCCCAGCGGCCGGGTAGATCGGCTCGGAAGCCTGGAGGCGGGTCAGACGGTTACGGTTGAGGAAGGCCATGGCATCGTGCACGCAGTACCCTTTGAACGTAACAACGCGAGTGAATGAGGCCGGGTGGGACCCTGAAGTGAGGAGGATGGCATGAGGAGACCAACTGGAGTTTGGCGCGCGTGGGCGGCAGGTCTGCTGCTGGTCGGCACCCTCCTGGCCGAACCGGTATCGACACACGCCGGCCAGGAAGCCGAGGGTGCCGAGAAGGGGACACCTAGGGATCCACAGACGACGGCATCCTTGCAGGTGGAGAGAGATTCGGCCGTGGCGGCGGGTGAGCGGCAGATGCGCGCGACCGATGCCGGTGAGGCCATTGCCACTTTCGAGCGACTCGCGGCGGCACACCCGTCCGACGTCGGTCTGCGTACCCGGCTGGGCTACGCGTATCTGAGGAACAAGGACTACAAGTCGGCCGAGAAGGCATTCGAGAGGGCCATCAAGCTGGACAAGAAGCGCGTGGCTGCCCACGTCGGGCTGGGGTTGACCTACGCTGAGATGCCGGCCAAGGGTATCGGCGCCTATTACAACTTCCGACGTGCCCTTGGCGCCGCCAAGCGGGCCACCAAGCTCGACTCGACTTACGGACTGGCTTACCGGCTTCTGGGTGAGATCCACGAACGCTTCAAGGAGAACCACGAGAAGGCGATCCAGTATTACAAGAAGTATGTTGAGCTTGTTCCCGACGACCCGGACGGTCTCTACCAGTTCGGTCTGGCCTGCGTGCAGGGGCACGACTACGACAGCATTGACAGATACATCGCTCCGTACCTGGCAGGTAACCCGAGTGAGGCTCGCCTCCTCCCGCTGGTGGCACAGACTCACTTCTACAAGGAACGTCACGGGCAGGCGCTGGAGACCTTCGAGCGCTACATCCAGAACCTCGACGAGGAGGAACGAGGGCTGTATACCGACATCTCTCGGGTGGCCTCTAAGACGGAGCTCGAGGAGTTCGAGGCGACCGAGGGGGACGCGCGCCTGGCCTACCTGGACCGGTTCTGGACCCGCCGGGATCCCGACATCCTGACGCCGATCAACGAGCGCATCATCGAGCACTACCGGCGGGTGTGGTTCGCCCGCACCTACTTCGCGGACAAGATCCATCCCTGGGATACCCGAGGCAAGGTCTACCTGCGGTACGGCGAGCCGGAGTACCGCTCGCGGTCCTACCAGCGCGATTTCAGACAGACCCCGGAGGTCGAGGCCGTGCGGACCCAGATGGCCGTCCGGCTCTATGGGCCCGAAGCCGCGTTCCTGACGTTCACCGGGCCTGTGTACCCCATCCGGTCCTTCCGGCATCCCGTCACCCAGCGCAAGATCGACGAGATCCAGGCGGGTGCCTCCGAGGACTTGATCTCGGACACCGGCATAGCGGTGGATGAGGAGTCCCAGGAGCGTGACGAGGACTCGCCCGAGTTCGATCCCTTGACCCGGTACGAGTACGACGACAAAGACATGGCCCGGTTCGACGAGTTCGGCAATCTCGGAGCTCGGATAGATTTCGGTGACTATACACCGGTGACCATCCACACGGATCTCGCCACCGTGCCCTGGGAGGCGTGGACGTACACGCAGGTTCAGGGGGGGATCGAGATCGTCTTCACGGACGACCACAGCAGCGGGCAGTTCGACTTCGCTCCGCAGCCGCCGGTCACGGCATCGTTGAACCAGATCTCCAATGCGGCGCGGATATCGGAGTATGCCCCGCAGGTGGTGTATATGCGGGCGGCCGCCGAAACGCCGGACTACTACCGGCCCGGCATTCCCGGCGAGGCCCTGGAGTTCTACTACGACATGGCCAACTTCCGCGGCGCCGACGGCCAGACCGTGCTCGAGGTCTACTACGGTATTCCCATGTCGCAGGTGGAGGTGTTGCAGAGGGCCGACTCGTCGCTGGTGCAGGTCCAGTGCGCACTGGGCGTGGCGGATGAGAGTCACACCAGCGTCTATCGTGACAACAAGGAGATCGCCTACGTGGGCAGCGGCGAGTTCAGCCGGGCCCAGGGCGTCTTCGTTCCGGAGGTGCTCAAGACCGAGCTGCCGCCGGGCGAGTACGAGCTCCAGGTTCAGGTGAGGGACCGGCAGTCCGGTCACACCGGGCTATACAGGCAGGACGTGGAGGTGAGCGACTTCCGGCGTGAGGCCTTGCAGATGAGCGACGTACTGCTCGCCTCGGGGATCGGGGATGCGCAGGCGTCCGGTGCGTTCAGGAAGCGAGACGTGTGGATCGTCCCGATGCCCAGCCGGACCTACTCCGAGGACCAGAAGGTCTACGCCTACTACGAGATCTACAACCTGACACGGGACACCTTCGGACAGACCAAGTATAAGGTCAGATACACCGTGCGGTCGAGCGCCGGGTCCGCGTACGGCGTTTTCGGCGCGGTGTCCTGGGGGTTCCGGAAGCTTCTGCGGAGCGGCAAGCCCCAGGTCTCGGTGACCTATGACCACGAGGGACGGGACCCGACCACGCGCGAGTACTTCGAGCTGGACCTCACCAAGGCGAAGCCGGGGGTCCAGGCGCTGGAGATCCTTGTCGAGGACCGGGTCAGCGGGCAGAATGCGAAGCGGGAGATCAAGTTTCGGTACGGTGAATGACCTTGGGCTCAGAGAACCTCGGGACTACGAAAGACGCGAAAAACGCGGAATGAAAGGCGAGTCAGGCGAATCGGTCGGTGATATTCACCGGCCGATTTCGTTAGGTGCTGAACTGCGCAGCTCAGTGAGGGAGGGATGAAATGGCCGGACAGATGCGGTTACCGGAGGCAACTTCCCGGGCCTCGTGCACCGTGAGCCCGGAACGGGCAAATGGACACCCGCGGATCTTCGTGGATGAGGAGGGCATCGGAGCCCTGCGCGATCGGGCACGCGGCCCCCTCCAGGGCGAGTGGCTGGCCGTGCAGGCGGACACCGTGTCGAGGCCCCAGCTGGAACCCGCCGCCCTGTGCTTCCTGATATCGGAGGACGACTTCTACCTGGGGCTGGCCCGGGAGCGCATCCGGAGGCTCGCCGAGGAGGAATCCTGGGCCGGGTCACCGTACGACCCCGGGCAGAACCGGGACCTCAAGATGGGGCGGTCGCTGGTGTCGCTGTCCATCGCATACGACCTGCTGCATTCGTGCCTGGCGCCGGAGGAGCGGGATGCCGTCCGGAAGCAGCTCGCGCACAACTGCCGGCTGACCCACAGCCACTACATCGGGCACGAGGGGGACTGGGAATACGCCCAGAATCATCCCTACCTGCCGATGGTGGGCATGGCGCTGGCCGGCTACTCGCTTTTCGGCGAGGAAGAGGACGCAGAAGACTGGGTCAAGCTGGCGGAGACCTTCATGGAACGCACGTTTCGGTGCAACGGCGCCGACGGCTGGTACTACGAGGGATGGGGCTACTGGCGGTGGGCGGTACCGTTCCTGGCGCTCTATGCCGAGGCACACTACCAGATGACCGGACAGATGGACGCCCTCTCGCAACCGCTCATTCGGAACCTGAGCACATACGTCAGATACATGGTTCTTCCCGGGGGGCAGGAGGCGTTCGATTTCGCCGACACGCATCCGATGTACATCCCCGAGTTCGAGCGGCTGAACCGGCGAGCCTACGAGACGGAGTGGGTGGGTGTGCCCTGGCGGCAGATCGTACCCCTGTCAGGCGGCCGGGACGGTCTCATCGAAGACCCGAAGGTGTTCTGCCCGGTAGAGACGGTGGACCTCGTTGCCGCCCGGTTTCGCGACGCACAGGCGCAGCAGCTCGCGGACTATCTGCGTCTGCGCGGCCACGGTGGGCCGAACATCCACCGGTCGCTGCTGTGGCGGGATCCCGATCTCTCGTCGGGTGATACAGATGGACTGCCTCGAGGGCACTACTTCGACGACCACGAGGTTGCCATCTGGCGGAGCGGCTGGGACGAGAAGGCCATGGCGGTGGCGATCAAGTGCGGTCCGCCGGCGGGCCACGCCAATGCCGACCGGCTCGAGGAGTATCCGGATTTCAGGATGCAGGCGTGGCACGCGCATCCCGACGCAGGCAGCTTCATCCTGTGGTCGCACGGGCAGTTCCTGTGCACCGACACGGGGTACACGCATCCCAAACGGACGGTCGATCACAACTGCCTGCTGATCAACGGGCGGGGTCAGGAGGAGGCGTACGCCGCCTTTTCGGGGGTCCCCTATTCCCGCCTGAACGGGATTCTATTGAGCCGGGTGGACGTCCAGGAGGGACATCTCTACGCGGTGGCGGACATGAGTGCGGCCTATCCGCCGGAGCTGGAGATGGATCGCATCGAGCGGAGGTTTCTTGCCACGGAGGGCCTCATCGTCGTGTGGGATCTGCTCGAGAGCACCTATCCCCACGACTACACCTGGCTGCTTCATACCGACACGGACTACCGCGAGGTCGATGGGGCCTACCGCACGCGCAAGGGAGACGTGGAGCTGGGGGTGCGTTTCCTCCATCCCACGGACCTGAGCGTAGACGTTCAGAAGACGGTGGTGATCACCCACCAGCACATGCCGCGTGGCTCGGGACCGCCCCACGAGAGGGGCTGTCACCTGGAGGCCAGGCAGCGTGGGGCCCGCTGCGAATACGTGGCCTGCCTGGCCTGGGGATGGGCCCACGAGGCTCCCGCCGAGGTGACGTCCGAGACGCAGGACGGGCGGCTTTCCGTGTACTGGAAATCGGCCTCGCGAAGTATTACCTTAATCCTTTCCGATGCAGGAGCTGCAGTGGACGGCTAGAGCGCAACCGAGTATGCATGGTGCGGTCGACCGTCTGCGGCGGGGGCTCCGGCTCTCGCCGCAGATTTGCTGGTGCCAGATCATCATGTTCGGCAATCGTCCCGGTGAAGGTGCGATCGGCGGGGGGGGGCGCCCGGATCTTCCGACAGTCCGCAGAGGACGGCCGGGTCGTCGTTTCAGGAGGGCATATCCATGGTCAAGGCGTTTCGTCATTCCTCTCCAGTTTGGGTTCTCATTGCGGTCTTGTGTGCCTCTACCGTCGATCCAGGTCTCTGTGAAGAGACGGACACGGAGTTGCTCCCCGAGGCGGGAGACCTTCCGATCGGAAGCAGCGGCGACCTGCTGTTCTACCTGGACACCGCCGGCTTTCGCGGCCCGGAGGGCCTCACCCGGCAGGAGGTCTATGTCCTGCTCGACGCCAAGCAACTGCTGTTTCTCTCCCAGAAGGAGAGGCCGCTGGGTGAGATGAAGCTCGTTGTGGCGGTCTTCGACACAGCGGGCACGCCGGTGACGGACTGGTCGCTCAACCGGCGGGTGTCCGTCGACAGCCTGGACATCCTCACCCCTGCCGGCGCCCCCTTCCGGGACGTTGTCGGATTCGACCTGCGTCCAGGGAAGTACCACCTGTCGGCTTCGATCCAGGATGTGGGTACCGGCCAATCGGGCAGGTGCCGATCGGTCCTGGAGGTGAACGACTACGAGAGGAAGGAGCTGGTCTTCAGCGACCTCCAGCTCGCCACCGAGGTGGCGCGGAGCACGGAGAAGAGCCGCTTCGTCAAGCAGGGCTGGAAGGTGACGCCCAATACAGCGCGGAGCTTCCTGGCCGGCAGGCCCATATCGATCTATTTCGAGCTCTACAACTTCTCCGTGGATGCCGGTAAGGCCAAAGACAGTTTCATACTGGGATACAGCCTCGTGGATTCAACCGGGCGGAAGGTGCGGGAGTACGAGGTGATGCGGATTCTGAAGCCCGGCGAGAGCTGCGTGAAGACGGACATTCTGGACACCGTCGGGCTCTCGGAAGGGACCTACGAGGTTCAGGTGGAGGCTTTTGACGGCGGTAACCGCGAGTATGTCCGAATGCGCCGTACCGTGTACGTCGCCGAGGAGGAGAGTTCCGAGCCGCTGACGGAGATCCAGAGGGATTTCCTGCGCTACTATGCAGATATCAGACACGTGGCCGATGAGAAGACGTTGGAGAGCTACGAGAAGCTGACAGACTGGAGGGCTAAGGCGAAGTTCCTCCGCGCATTCTGGATGTCTCGGGATCCCTCGCCGGGTGCACCCGGGAACGAGCGTCTTCTGGAGCACATGCTTCGGATGAGCCACGCGGAGAACCGCTTCGTGGCGGGGCCCAGGCAGCGCGGCTCCGACACGGACAAGGGCCGGGTCTACATCAAGTACGGCCCACCGGACGATATCGACTACCACACCTCGGCCGCCGGGGACAAACCCCACGAGGTCTGGCACTACACCACCAGAGGCAACTACAGGTTCATCTTCAGGGATCGGCGAGGCAGCGGGAACTACGAGCTTGTCCATTCCACCTATCCCGGGGAGGCCTATAACCCGTACTGGCGGGACGAGCTGTAGGTCAGCTCTGTGACCATCGGAGAGAAACGGACGAAAGCGAGGCTGCGATGAACGCCGAAGACGCTTCGGTGGGATTGGAGATCGGCCCGCTGAAGGATATGGGCCTGGGGACGGTCCTCCTGGAAGGCTGCAAGCGCGGCGTAGTTGCTTCCAGGCGCGAATAGCCCAGCCCCAGGTCGACGGGGTCGTGAGGTCGGTCCTGCGTGCAGGGGAGAGGAATGAGACTACCTCATAGGAAGAGGCACGTAAGCATCGTTGCTGCTGTCGCGGTTATCTTGCTGATTCCTGGCCAGACTGCTGAAGCTCGCTCCCGGTACAGAGCCTCCAGCACGCGCCGCATGGCCAAACGTCTGGAGGAGATTGCCAAGAACGCATCTCCTGAGACGAACCCACGGTTGAACGACCAGAGAGCGGAGTACTTTCGCCGCAGGCTCGACCAGCCGCTCGATCCCTACAACAGAGTGATGTTACAGGCGCTGGTGGCCCAAGAGCTCCTGTATGCAGGAAAGACCGAAGAGGCGATAGAAGGATTCCTTCACGTGCAACGGGAAGTCACGCGGAATGGTTATGCCTTTCCTTCTGGCTTTGCGGGAACGATACGAGATATGCTGGCTATCTCGCACCTGCGCCTGGCAGAGCAGGAAAACTGCATATACAATCACACGATCGATTCCTGCTTGCTGCCTATCGGCGAGACCGGGGTCCACAGATTCCAGCGCGGCTCACGGGCAGCGATTGATGCGTACAAGAGGATTCTGAAGGACAAACCGGACGATTTGACTTCCCGCTGGCTTTTGAATATCGCCTACATGACAGTCGGAGAGTACCCGCATCTTGTGCCGAAGACATGGCTTATTCCGCCGGCGGCTTTCTGCTCCGACTACAATATCGGTCGATTCTACGACGCAGCTCCGGGCCTTGGGCTCGACGTTGTAAGCCTCGCGGGCGGCTGCATTACCGAGGATTTTGATGGCGACGGGTATCTGGACATCGTGACGTCGTCCTGGGGGCTTCGAGATCAGACCCGATACTTCCGGAACGAGGGAGACGGGACCTTTAGAGATTGCACGGAGGAGGCCGGATTGAAAGGGCTCGTGGGAGGCCTGAACATCTCTCAGACCGA
>JASLMQ010000560.1 GCA_030746455.1 Candidatus Latescibacterota bacterium | reverse complement strand
AAGTCGATTCGCATCGGCGTGTTCCGGGACGCAGCCTTTCAATTTTACTATCCTGAGAACCTGGAAGCCCTCACACGAGAGGGCGCCCATCTGGTCGAGATCTCCCCGCTACAGGACCCGGAAGTAGGCGAGGTGGATGCGCTGTATATCGGCGGCGGCTTTCCAGAGACACTGGCCGCTGCCCTGTCGCAGAACACGGCGTTCCTCGACTCGTTGCGCAGATCAATTGAAGGGGGGCTGCCCGTTTACGCCGAGTGCGGTGGGGCCGTCTTCCTCGGCGAGAAGCTTTTGTTCGATCAGCAGGCGTACCCTATGACCGGCGCGCTGCCTGTGGTCTTCGCCTTCGGGGAAAAACCCCAGGGGCACGGCTACGCGGTGCTCGAAACGGTCGAGAACAACCCGTTCTTCCCCATCGGGGGCATTCTACGCGGGCACGAGTTTCACTATACCTATATGCAGTCGTCCACGTCGGACGATCTGACCTTCGCCTTCCGCGTGCAACGCGGGTGTGGATTCGGCCACGAAAGGGACGGTTTGTGCCGCCACAACGTGCTGGCCTCTTACACCCACCTGCATGCCTTGGGGGTTGAGAGCTGGGCACCGGCCATCGTCCGAGCGGCGGTCCGCTTCAAGGCGCAAACCGGTCTTCGACGTGATCGCGTTCTTCAGGGCACTGTTTGAGGCGGGCACACAACAGGGGCATTGAGCGATGAAGCGTGGAAAGGTGTACCTCGTAGGGGCGGGACCGGGACACCCGGACCTGCTCACGGTAAAGGCCTACCGGCTGATCGGTGAAGCGGACGTGATCGTGTACGACCGCCTCGTCCAGGACGAGTGCGTGGCCCACGCCCGGAAGACCGCCGAGCGGATTTATGTAGGCAAGGCTCCGGGCCGCCACGAGTTTCGACAGGCCGAGATTAATGATATTCTGGTCCGGAAGGCCCTGGCCGGCAACAGGCTTGTGCGGCTCAAGGGCGGAGACTCACTCCTCTTCTCGCGAGGCGGAGAGGAGGCGGAATACCTCGCGGATCGGGGGATTCCCTTCGAGTTCATCCCGGGGGTGACCTCGGCCCTGGGGGCACCGGCGGCGGCCGGCATTCCCGTCACGCACCGGGATCTTTCGTCGTCATTTTGCGTCATCACCGGACACGAGCGGAAAGACGGGGGCCAGTCGTCGAAGCACGACTGGGCGGCCCTTACCCGAATCGACACGCTGGCCGTTCTGATGGGCGTCAGTAACTTCGACCGGATTGCGATGCGCCTGATGGATCACGGCAAGTCGCCGGACACCCCGTCCGCTGTGGTGCAGATGGCCTTCTGGCCGGGGGAACGGGTTCTGTTCGCACCACTTGCCGAGATCGCGTCACGCTCCCAGGAAGAGGGCATCGAGCCACCGGCTGTGCTCCTGGTCGGCGAGGTCGTGGGAACGGGCGCGCCGCTTGAGCATTTGCATCGGGACCTCAAGCCAGGCCAGGGCTCGTCGCCGAGAAGCCACTTGGGTCACACACCCGGCAGCTCGGTGCTCTACCCGATCCACCTGACGCTCGAGGGGAGGCGCCGCCTCGAGGCTCAATTTGGTCCCGAATGGGCTACGCTCATGCGCATGCTCTCCGACATCCGTCCGGATCTCCTCCAACTCGGCCTGCCCGCCGAGACCATTGCCGAGCGAATCGGCACTGTGCTCGACTCCGAGGTGCTGCCTCTTATCCGCAAAGGCCAGGAGGACGAGGCGTTTTTGGCGGCGACTCGGATCCTGCTTCCGCACGTGGGTTAAGTCACGATCTGGATATGGTTCCGTCATGTTACGGCGTCTTTTCCCTTTTATTAATTGGTTTCAAAACTACAAGCTCTCCACGTTTCGCGTCGACCTGGTGGCGGGTGCAACCGTGGGCCTTGTCCTGGTTCCGCAGTCGATGGCGTATGCGCAACTGGCCGGGCTTCCCGTCTACTACGGCCTCTATGCATCGTTCTTGCCCCCTCTGATCGCTGCAATCTTCGGGTCGAGCAATCAACTGGCAACCGGTCCGGTAGCGGTCGTTTCTCTGATGACCGCCACTGCGCTACAGCCTCTGGCCACAGCCGGCAGCGAGGCCTATATCGCGTATGCAATGCTTCTGGCGCTGCTTGTGGGAG
>JASLMQ010000559.1 GCA_030746455.1 Candidatus Latescibacterota bacterium | reverse complement strand
TCGACTTCTCCGTTCCTTTCACGCACGAATCCCAATCTACCGTTGAGCACGACACCGCCTGCCTGAAGGGTCCGATCATCACCGCTGGCTGAGGAGATCAGGTAGTCGACCCTGTCGCCCCACGTGATCTTAAGCGCGACGTCTCCCTGAGCGCCGTCCACTAGTGGCAGGCGCTCGACGGAGGTCAGAAGTGGGCGGCCGCCGTGGGGCTCGAGCACAGTGGCGAACGCGCTGACGAGATCGTCTCCCTCACGGCGTCGGATAAGGACGGGCATGGTGAAGTCGTCGACCTTCGCGTCGTCCTCCTCCGCGCGACGGATGGAAGGAGCGGAGCCGACGAGCAGCCGGGTGCCCGGCTCCGAGAAGCCGTGGATCTTGAGCGCGCCGCGTGTCGGCGCCTCACTGGTCAGTGTGGCGGACCAGGCATCCGGCGATTCCGCGGCCCGGACGTTTCGCACGAAGGCGTAGGCGAGGTTGTGCCCCTCCGCATCTCCCTGCACGCTCTCGCCTGTGGGATAGGTGACCGATACCCCGGGAGGCAGGAGGTTCGGGCCGAAATTGGACAGCGACAGGTCGGTCTCCACCGCTCCGTCGTGGTCGGCATCGCCGAGGAGAACGTGCTCGTGCCGTGAGCCGCCGGAGACGCGGAAGAGGTCGACGACGTATGCATCTTCGGGCGAGATCCCGATAAGGACCAGCATGCGCCGGTAGTCGCTGACAACCTCTGGGTAGCCCCGCAGGCCGCTGGCCTCGGCCGCCTGGAAGTCGCAGTTCCCCGGCAGGTAGAGCAGAAGGTTGCCGTCTGTAGGGCGATCGCGCCATCCCGGGTCCTGGTCCTGGCCATCGACCATTACGGTGTTGTGCGCCAGCGTGGCGGTGGTCCAGCGGCGGTACCGCGTGTGGGTGTAGCCCATGTCGGTTAGCCGCTCCTGGCCGTGTGAGTACAGCGTGAGGCTGAGCAGATCTGCGTGCTGGTGCCCGTATCCGCCTGAGAAGTGGAGCTGAACCTGCATCTGCCTCGCCCCCTCGCCGCGCCCGAGACGGGCCTGGCCCACCCCGGGGAGGAGCATGGGCCCGGTCGCTTCGGTCGGTTGCTCCTGTGAGCGCGCCCAAACATCGTGGAAGGCCACGACGCGGCCGTTCGGGTACTTCAGCATCTCGGGGATACCCCGGGCCTTCTCCAGGATGGGGTACTGGTCCAGGAGGTCCAGGCTGTCGTAGCGGGTGCCATCCCCGGGGTGAACGTATCCTTCTGGATCGCTGTAGCCATCCAGAAGATCGATCAGGCGCATGAGGCCGCGAACGGTCTGGTTGTGGTAGGAGACCGTTCCCTCGCGCCACATGCCGTCGCGGTAGAACTGGCGCTCGACCAGGCGGCCGATCCGGCCGACCGAATCGTGGATGTAGTCGGGCTCGCCCAGCACCAGGCCGGCGACAATCAGGCCGTTGAGCAACGTGGGGTCCATGTTGGTGAGCAGATCGGGGATCTCGCGCACGAAGCCCACGCTGGCGTGGAAGAAGTTGTTCTCGATGCGCCCGGACATCTCGTCGGTGATCTCGCCGCTGTCTCTCACGCGTTCGTAGGAACGAATCAGATTCCAGGGGATGTCCATGTAGGCCCACCAGGACCACTTCGCTGCGCGATATTCCTGGACAGGATAGGGGAAGCGCTGTGTTCCGGGGAAGACGATCTTCTGTGAGAAGGGGAGGTCGTGATGGACACAGTAGCCCGGATAGACCTGCGCGAAGCGGTCGAGGATGAGGACGCATTTCCGGGCGTAGGACCGATCATCGGTTAGCTCATAGAGACGGGCCAGGTTCGACGCTGCATCGGCAAGGTACTCGCGGGCGACGTACCACCCCTTGGCCTGGAAGAAGTAGCGGTATCCCTCGTCGGGTGGCAGCGCGGGAAGCGATGATTGGAGTGCGCGCGAGGGAGGATCTGGGCTTTCGTAGTAGGGGTAGTCGTGGGTCTCACCCTGCGGGTTCACGACGGAGAGGACCTTGTCGTCCGGGTACTGCTCGTTGGGGTAGCGCATCCCGCAGAACCGGCAGAAGACCTCGTCAGGCCGGTCGATGGACCAGTCGATCTGGTTCTCCTGGGTGCCGCCATCGCAGTTGGGACAACCGACGAAGTAGAGACCCGATCGCTCGGGTACCAGGGCCGCCATCTCGTCATCGGACAAACGGAGGAGCGGCTCGAGCGCCTTCTGGAGACCCTCCACGTCATCGACCTGGACCCTGGATGGTCGGCCGGGCCTCGGGTGAGCTGTCAGAAGCCTGGGAAGCAGCAGGAGAAGGGCAAGCACGAGCATCGCGACGTGGAAGGGCATCAGGACCTCGCTTTCGGGTTGGATGTGGATTTCAGGACCCCTGAAGTACCACAGATCGATCCCCGCGTGTCAACATGAAAACGGGCGCGGTAGAGTTGGTGTGATGCCGCAGAGCCGACCGCGAGTCTGTGCGACCCGGTTGCGGGACCGTTGACAGACCTCGGGTGTCTCTGGTATAATTCGGGTGTCAAGCGACCCAGCTAGCCCCGCGCGGGCTGGCCGTGTGTCCGCTACGGGTTGCCGCACGCGTCAATCCCAAATTCAGGGGAAAGCCATGGTGCACAGGCACAGATCGATTCGCATCCTCATCGTCATCGCGGTTTTCGTCGTGATCTGGTACTGGCACTTCGGAGGGTTCAAGTAGGCCTCCCCGGAAGCAGATCGTGGTCGCGCTCGGGTAATTCAGTTGTGCGATGAGTGTTTCGGCCACATATTGGGTGTCGTGTAGGGACCATTGTGGGCCCCTTTCGGGGCCGTGATCGCCTCAACCGAGGGATAGCAGACATGCCAGACGAGGACACCGCGGCAAGGGAGCAGGCGCAACGCGTGAAGGCCATCGTCGAGAAGGTGGAAGTCTTCAAGCGGCTGTCCCTGGGGGAGGCCCAGCGGCTGCTCAAGCTGTGCAGCTACAAGGCGTACGGCACCAATGAGATGGTCTACCGGGCCGGCGACGCGAGCGAGGAGATGCTGATCCTGCTGCAGGGCAGGCTCCAGGTCCTCACCGAGGATGGCACCGTGCTGGGAGAGATCCTGCCCGGAAGCGTAACCGGCGAGATGGGGGTCTTGACGGGTGAGCCGAGGTCGGCCACGATTCTGGCCTCCGAGGCTGCGTCGGGCTTCGTGTTGCGGAAGTCGGATCTGACCACGCTTCTTCGGGACGACGCGATCCGGCTCAAGGTGATGGAGAACATGGTGGGTATCCTGATCGAACGTCTGCGTGCCACGAATACCCAACTGGAGAGCTACGCCAGGAAGAGCAGGGAGATGTG
>JASLMQ010000558.1 GCA_030746455.1 Candidatus Latescibacterota bacterium | reverse complement strand
AATGGCGTCCGAGGTTGCCAACGCCGGCTCCTCTAGATGCCCAGGCCCGGCATGTTCATCCCGGGAGGGATCAGCCCGGCCGTGGCCTTCTGCATCTCGGCTTCCGAGAGCTCCCGGGCCTTCTCACGGGCCTGCTCGATGGCAGCCAGGATCAGGTCCTCGAGCATCTCCACATCCTCGGGGTCTACTACCTCCGGATCGATCTTGACCCCCACGATATCCTGCTGCCCGCTGGCGGTCACCACCACCATGCCGCCGCCGGCGGTACCCTCCACCCGCTTCTCCGCCAGATCATCCTGGACCTTGGCAAGCTTGGCCTGCAGCTTCTGGGCCTGCCGCATCATGCCGGCCATGCCTTTTGCCATGTCTCGCGCTCCCCGTGGGGTATCCCTCCTACCTGCGGAGGACCTCCCCATCGAATATCTTCAGTGCCATCTGCACGCGCTCGTCGCCTTCAGCCGAGCGATCCCCATCTTCCTCGTCGGCGACCTCGCCGCCGGTTTCGACCTCGCAGGCAAGGCGGACACCGGAGCCGAAGAGCTCCTTGGCCGCGCCCTCCACGATATCCCTGTTGCGCTCCACCTGGCTGGCGTGGAACGTGAGGTGGGTGGCGTAGGCCACCGTGAGGCACCCCTCTTGGAACGACTTGGGCCGCCCCTCGGAGAGAAAGGTACCGACCGAGATCTTGAGCGCCTTCACCCGCCTGACCAGCTCGTCCCACTCCCCCTCGATTCGGCTGAACGACACCGGCTCGTCGGACGGGTCCGACTCGGTGGATGCGGGAGCCGCGGGCGAGGGAGGAGGCGAGGGCGTAGGCTCTTCCGGTGCAACCGGAGGAGGAGGCGCCTCGGCTGCATCCCCGTACGGCGGTGGTGCCTCGACCTCGGGCGCCTCGGCCGCGGGCGGCTCGGCCGTGGGTTGAGGAGGGGGCTCCGGAACAGCGGCACGAGGCACATCCACGGCGCCGACCGGCGAGGGTGTCGCCCCGCCCAACGACGCCTCCAGCTGGTCCAGACGCGCGAGCAGAGACTCCAGGTCCTCGCTCCTGGCCATCTTGACCAGCTTCATCACCGTCAGCTCGAGCCAGAACCTCGGCTCGGCCACCCGCCCGAGATTCAGCTCCAGGTCCGAGACGACCTGGAGCATCCGGAGCAGATCGTCTTCCTCAAAACGAGCTGCGAGCTCGCCGTACCGAGCTCGGTCGGCTTCTGCCAGATCGTCTGCCGCGTCCTCACCTGCAACCCGAGCCACCAGGAGGTACCGCAGGTGCTCCAGCAGCCCGGCCGTGAACTCACCCGGATCGCCGCCCTCTTCCATCACCTGGGCGATCAACCCCAGCGCGTGCGAGCCGTCGTCATCCAGAATCGACCGGGTCAGCTCCAGATAGACCTCACGGGGGATGATCCCGAGCAGGTCTCGGAGTACCGTTTCCTCGATCCGACCCTCGGAGAATGCGCAGGCCTGATCCAGCACGCCCAGGGCGTCGCGAAGGGCGCCGTCTGCCCGCCTGGCGATCAGGTAGAGCGCCTCCTCCTCGGCCTCCAGCCCCTCGGCCTCCAGGATCCGGCTCAGCTCACCCACGATCCCTTCCGTGGGTATCCGGCGGAAGTTGTAGCGCTGGCAGCGCGACAGGATCGTCTCGGGAACCTTGTGCGGCTCGGTGGTGGCAAAAACGAAGACCACGTGTGCCGGCGGCTCTTCGAGGGTCTTCAGGAGGGCATTGAAGGCCTCGGCAGTCAGCATATGGACTTCGTCTATGATGTAGACCTTGCGCTTGCCCTGGCTGGCCGCGAACCCGACCTCCTCGCGGAGTCTGCGGATCTCGTCGATCCCCCGGTTGGAGGCCCCGTCGATCTCCAGGACGTCCATGCTGCGCCCCTCGGAGATCGACGTGCATACCGCGCACGTTCCACACGGCTCCGGGGTGGGACCGGATTCGCAGTTGAGCGCCTTGGACAGCAGGCGCGCCACGGTCGTCTTTCCGGTCCCCCTGGGCCCCGAGAGGAGGTAGGCCTGCGCGACACGGTCCAGGCGGATGGCGTTCTGGAGGGTCCGCACGATGTGGTCTTGTGCCACCACCCCATCGAACACCTTCGGCCGCCACTTCCGCGACAAGACCTTATACGACATCGGGCCTGCTCTCCGCTCTGAACCCGGATTCCCGCACCGAGCGGTCGGGATAGAAAAAAGGCCGTGCACCCCGCTTTGATCTGCCGCTTCGGGGCGTCCAGAAAGCGCCAGCTCCCGCCAGGTGGCCCTGCGGCACACGAATCGAATCGCCTACCGCTGCTACCTTCCGGTCCTGACGGGGTTCGGCAAGGACCCGTTGCGCAGGACCTGGCGATCAACACCGCTTTCTTACTGAATCAAGAACCCGGAACGGTGGACCTCAGACGAGGGAATTCGACCCCGCTATAGCGGATTGCGGGCTACAGGGCACCGCTACCTCCCCGTCTAGCACGACCTTACAGACGTGAGACGTGAGACGACAAACGCGGGACACTACCCTCCCTCTCACGCCTGACGTCTCACGCCTCACAGATTTACTGGTGGAGCTGATGGGAGTCGAACCCACGACCTCCAGAGTGCGATTCTGGCGCTCTCCCAACTGAGCTACAGCCCCACCAAGAACACCCTATGTCTCCTCGATAACGATGCCCTCGGCCCGGGAGGCGGCCTTAAGCACCGTGGCGTCCCCCAGAACACGTCCAATCGGGTTCACCGGGCTCGCGGGACGGATCTCGTCTCCCGAACTGGCCGGCGTCTTCCCGTAGAAGATGCAGAAGGCCTTTCCGGGAGGCCAGTAGGCCAGATTACCAAGGGCCACTGTCTCCTGGGGGTCTTCGGGGCCGGCCTGGACCGGGATCTCGAAGTAGATCTCGTCTCCCCAGGTGTTGAACCCGCTCTCGATGGGCAGGGCCTGCACGATCGCCTTCGCCGTCTCCGAATCATTGAGCTCGGCATCCAGCTCGATCTCGCCCACCCGTATCCGTATGGAATGTGGCATCCGGCTTCGTCCGTCCTGAGCCTTCAGCGGTCAGCGCTCAGCCAGCCTGGCAGGGGCATCACCAATGGGCAATGCCGGGTTCAAGCTGTACGCTGCCTTTCTGGCGGAGAGGGAGGGATTCGAACCCTCGGTATCCACGAGGGATACACATGATTTCCAGTCAT
>JASLMQ010000557.1 GCA_030746455.1 Candidatus Latescibacterota bacterium | reverse complement strand
CGTTGACCGCGGCCGGCCCGGTGGTCGTGAGCACCACCCCCACCCGTCCCGATGCCCTGGCATAGCCGTCGGCCATGAAGCCGCCCCCCTGCTCGTGGCGGACGGTTACGTGCCGGATTCGTGGATGCCCGTACAGTGCGTCGTACAGCGACATCGTATGCACGCCAGGGATGCCGAAAACAAGGTCGATGCCCCAGGCATCGAGCGACTCCACCACTGCCTGACCGCCGGTTTTCTTCACGATGCCCTTTCTCTGGACTGTCGTTGCTGCGATAGCTTCCCCACGGGGGCCTGCGGGTCACCCCTCGCAGCAGCGTATCACAGATCTTGCAACCAGTTCCGCCCCAATCAACAACGCGCGTTCGTCAAAGTCGAATCTGGGGTGATGATGCGGGAAGGCCTCCTGCCCCTCAGGGCCGGCTGATCCGAGAAAGACATAGCATCCGGGCACCCTGGCCAGTACCAGCGACATGTCCTCCGATGCCATGGTCCGGTGATCGGGGAGCACGTTCTCTCTGCCGAGCGCGTCGACGGCCACCTGCTTCACCTGGGCCGCAACCTCGGGATCGTTGACCGTGGGAGGTACGCTGCTGTCGACTTGCATCTCGAACTCCACCTCCAGCGCGGACGCGATCCCACTGCCGATCTCGCGCATCCGCCGGACCACCAGGTCCCGCACAGGGGTCTCGAAGGTGCGAATCGTCCCGGACACCTCCGCGCGCTCCGGCAGGATGTTGACCGCCTGACCGGCGTGGATCTGCCCCACGCTGAGCACCGCCGAGGCCATGGCATCCACCGAGCGGCTGACGATCGTCTGGAACGCAACGACGATCTGACACGCGGCGGTCACCACATCGGTAGACAGATGGGGCACCGCCCCGTGGCCGCCGCGTCCCCGAACGACGATCCGGAAGGTGTCCGCGGAGGCCAAAACCGGGCCCGAGCCGACCACCACCTTCCCCGCCGGGGCCTGGTTCCACAGGTGCACGGCAAGAGCAAGATCCGGCTCCGGATCGGTCAGGAGACCGTCGTCGAGCATGGCCTGGGCCCCGCCGAGGGCCTCCTCTGCCGGCTGGAAGGCGAAAAGCACCGTGCCTGGAAGCTCTTCTGGGGCCTCCGTCAGCAGTTTGGCAGCCATCAAGCCGATCGTGGTGTGGCCGTCGTGCCCACAGGCGTGCATCACGCCGGGAACGGTTGAGGCGTAGTCCGTCTCGTTCTCCTCCTGGATGGGCAGGGCGTCTATGTCCACGCGGACAAGGACCGTTCGCCCCCCGGACGACCCGTCCAGCCGGCCCACCACCCCCGTCCGTCCGATGCCAGTCTTCACGGTGATCCCGAGATCATTCAGGAAATCCGCTACGATACCGGACGTTCTGGTTTCCTGGAAACCAAGCTCGGGATGCCGGTGCAGATCTCGTCTGATCGCGACGGCCTCATCACGAAGGGCTTCTACCCGCTCCTTCTTACCCATACCGATCGATCTCCCTACTCTCTGCGCGGACGGCTGGCCAGCAGGTCGAGGAACTCCTCGCGCGTGGCGCGCTTCCTGAAAATGCCCCGAACCGCCGAGGTGGTCGTCCACGTCCCGGGCTTCTCCACACCCCGCATCTCCATGCAGAAGTGCCGGGCCTCGACGACAACCATCGCGCCCTGGGGCTTCAGCTCCCTCGACAGCGATTGCGCGATCTGGTGGGTCATCCGCTCCTGTATCTGAGGCCTCCTGGCGAAGTACTCCACCATCCGAGCCAGCTTGCTCAAGCCCACGATCTGGTCGGTGGGGATGTAGCCCACGTGCGCGCGGCCCCAGAAGGGCAGCAGATGGTGGGCACACATAGAGTAGAACGTGATGTCGGTCATCACGACCATGCTGTCGATATTGTCGTCATTGGGAAAGACCGTGATGTCCGGCTCGTTGTCCTCGTCCAGTCCCTCGAAGATCTCGAGATACATCCGGGCGAATCGCTCCGGCGTGTCCCTGAGGTTGGGGTCTCGCATGTCCAGCTGAAGGACCTTCATGATCTCGGAAACGTGGTAGCTGATCCGTTCGACCTTATCCTCTGCCATGGGTACCTCGCGGAGTTTGGGCACGTGCGACACCGTACGGTCCGGAAGCGCGTGTGGGGGAATCCTGGGCGAGACGGATTCCGTCTGCAGTTTCCCCCGGTCCATCGCCGTCGAAGCCTTTCCCGACGCGGACTCTAAGTATATCTCGCGGCCCTGTGGCCGTCAAGGTGTTTGCCGAAGGCCGCCGACCGAGAAATGTATTGACGCAGGGAGTATTTGCGAGTATCATTAACTCACTGGTGTCCCAGTATTACTCAAATAATAACAGTTGGTTATGATGGATTCTGTCTATGTTTGTGTAGTCCCATTCCTGAAACGCCTGGTTTATGGGGATTTTCTCGAGCAAGGAGAGGCTTAGAACCTGGAGAATTGTG
>JASLMQ010000556.1 GCA_030746455.1 Candidatus Latescibacterota bacterium | reverse complement strand
CAGCGCGATCAGCTTTTCGCGATACGGCCTGGCTACGTATGCGGGTGATGCCAGCAGGACCTTCATCGGGTCGTTCCTGTCGAGGTGGGCAGCCTCTGTATGCGCGTACAGATCACTTCTTGACGGCCTTGACGAAGTGCTGGATGGCGAGCAGGTCCCGGAAGAGGTGCAGCGTGAGGGCGTTGAAGACCGCGCGCTTCGGCCCGTAGTGCGAGCCTATCGATATCACCTCCAGGCCCGCCCCCTCGAAGAGCGTCCTCAGGCTCCGCCTTGTGAAGAACCGCAGGTGGGTCCAATCCAGAATACCCGCTTCGGTGTAGTCCCATCGTCCCCGCAGGACAAGCGGCAAGGACGTCCCGTAGAACCGGATGTTGGGCACGCTGGCCACAACCTGGGCGCCGGGCCTCAGGCAGACGACGAGGCGTCGCAAGGCGGCCCATGGGTCACGCAGGTGTTCAAGCACGTCGCCCAGGATCATGCCATCGAGGGACTCGGAGTCGTAGGGCAGATCGATGGTCTCCACGTCTCCCACCACGACGTGATCCACCTTCGACCTCGCCTCTTCGGCTGCCTCGGGGTCCAGCTCAATGCCGAAGGTCTCCTCGGTCCCCACCTCTTCCAGGTAGGCAAGGGTATAACCGGCGCCGCAGCCGACCTCCAGGACCTTCCGGGGCGGATCATCGAACAGATCCACGAGCTGGCGACGGACATTCCGGTAGTAGCCGGGGGATGGCTTTGGGCGCTCCGATGGTTCCACCCTTACCTCGCTTTGGCCAATGGACGTCTTCGAGACGACTCCGATGGACCAAGAAGAGGCAGCCGACCCCGATGTCGGCTGCCTTTCTGATTGTCCCATGGCTGAACGTGGTGCCGCCGCGATGGCTTCAGGGCAGGACCTCCACGCAGCAGTTCAGCCCTCCATAGGGATTGGGCACTGCTCGGGCACCGGGATCGTTGTGCCACAGGCCGTCGACGACGAACCGGTATTCGTAGGTTCCGGGCTCGAGGCTCATGAAGGTCCGCCACAGACCGGCCTTTCCCCTCTTGAGCGGTCTTCCTTTCGGATCCCAGTTGTTGAACGTACCGACAAGGAAGACCTCCCCAGCCTCCGGGGCTACCAGTTTGAAGTACACGCGCCTCTTCTTCGGGGAAGTCGATTTTGACATGTCCACACCCCCTGTTGGGTTCTGGATGTCTCACCGCCACCACCCCAATAGGCACCCCTGAGAAGCGACTTGACTGCTGACGGTGGGGGACAACCCCACCGGGGGACTAGGTCCCGCGCGGCCCGGGAGATGGTTGACTCCGGTCGGGAACGGGCGTAACTTGAACGGTACGACGGCGACGGGTGCTACTTCGGACGTTTGAAGATGGAGATGACGACTTCCCCCTTGACCCGGTAGGAGGAGGCGAGTTCCCAGCCACTCCGGCCCATTTCCCGTATCTTCTGTAGATCGGAGCCCCGTTCGGTCAGGTAGGGCGCGTGCTGAATGATCGTGTAATCCCACCCTTTGGCCTTCGACCCGGAGGTGCCCGAGGCGTAGTTGCCCGCCGCGAAGCCGCCGATCAGAAGCGCGACGAAGAGTAGAATCACGGTGGATTTGGTACGCACGACATGCTCCTTTCTCTGTGATCGGACCTCGTCGGGCCCAGCAACCGCGGAACTGCATTTTCTATCATTGGGTCAATTCTCAGCGTACTAATAGGAACTTTGATTGCCGCTGTCAAGGCGGGGGAGACGGGGCCTGCGACGACGGGCCCGCTCCCCACGGCGGAGGGATCTGGACCATGACCAGGATACGGGCGACGGCCATCTGGACGGCGCTGCTCCTCGTGACGGGAATCGGGGTCGCCGTGCCCCAGGCAGGCGACTCCGCGCGGGTCCGAGGACTGTTCATCTCTGCCGGTGGTCCGGCGAGTTCTCCGACGGCCGAACTCCGGTCCGGCTCGCTCGGACTGCCGTTCTCAGCAGAAACGATGTCGTCGAGCCGCTACCGGGTGATTCCGGGCGGCCTCGAGCGGTCTGCGGCCGAGAGACCTGTCCTGGAAGGGGATTTCAACGGGGACCGGTCGGTGGATTTCGACGATTTCGTGGTCTTCGCGACGGGATTCGGAAAACGACGGGGACAGGCGGGATACGATGTGCGGCTCGACCTGGATGGCGACGGCGCCGTCGCGTTCGGTGACTTCGTACGCTTCGCGAAGGCCTTCGGGACGGGTGGGTAGCTCCTGGGCTCCTATTTGTAGACTCGGACCACGAGGATCGGCTCGATGACGGCCCCGAGGCCCGTTGCCGGGTCCGCTCCCCTGTATTCGAGGTCCAGGATGTAGCTCCCGGGGGCAAGGGAAGATACCGCCAGGTTCATCACCGGAGAGGCCTGGTGGCCCAGCCCCGTCAGCAGGACGTTCGAGGTGTTGCCGATGGTCCTCTTGTCCTGGACACCCACCGACTTGAGACGCATCCGGGTCTGGAGCCATTCACTTGCCAGTAGAGATCCTGTAAACTGGATGTCAACCAGGGAGGGTGCGTTCAGCGTCAGCAGAGTCCTCAGGTCGCTCAGGGACCGCCACTGTCCATCGAACGGGTGTAGGTCGATCGTGTCCTGGACACTTCTCACGATGATGGTGTCCAGAACCATCCCCGAGACCTCGGCCGATATCGGGGTGCCCGTCCAGTTGCCGTCGCGATCGACGACGCTGCGTCCTCCCACGATCAGGCTATCAGCGGCAAGCACCCGGGCGGAGACGCGGCGTGCCGTGAACAGCCCGGTGGTATCCAGCGCGGCGGCCCCCCCGCTGAGGGTGAGGCTTGCGGGGTGAACGTCCCTGCGGGCCACGTCGTCGGCCTGCGCGGCGCGGATGGCAAACGCCGAGCTGACGATGCGCTGCCTCGGGGAAAGCTCACCGTCGTCCTCCACCGTAAGCGAGAGATACAAGTCGTCTCCTGAGAACAGGCCCTCTGGGAAGGCGGTCACACCGCCAAGCAGGACATTGAAGCGGCCATCGATGGCTTCGACCGAGTGCGTTTCCGTCCAGAGGGCGGATCCCCCTTCCGAGGCACCGTAGATCGCAAAGTCGATCCGAACCGTTCCCGTTACCACGGAATCCAACGCGGTCTGGATCTGGCCCTGGTAGTTGAGCAGCTCCGGAACCCGGGCCTCGGACCGAAGGTGGAGAAGCAGGATCAGGACTGCGAAGGCGTAGCAGATGCGCGCTGTCATGACGGTCTCCTGACTGTGGTGACGAACAACCCCGTGCTGCCGTAGCCTAATATAGACGGATCGGGTCCGCTCGGCCAGCAGAAACCTCCCGGGCCGGATGCCTTCGGCGGGCGAGGCGGACCCCCACAGGCGGCGGTTTTTTCTCTTGATTTTGCTCCCTGTCTCGCTCTATATTACCACCCCGCTGAGACAATCGGTAGCCGCGCGTTGGCTGGAGACCGACGGATACCGTTCGCGGGATCAGAGGCCGTATTACCGATTCGCGCCAGAAGGGTAGTCCTGCTATGGTCGAGATGGAAGTGGTGGGTGTGGTTCTCGAGCCGAACAGCAATCGTCCTCTTGTATGCCTGAAGGACAAGGAACAGCGTGTGTTCCTGCCGATCGCGATCGGCAACTTCGAGGCCACGGCTATATATATGGAGTACTACGACGAGCCTCCGCCGCGCCCGATCACGCACGACCTGTTGCGGTCGATCCTCGAAGGACTCGATGCCACGGTGGACCGGGTGGTGATCAACGACCTGAAGGACGACACGTTTTTCGCCGAAATCTCGCTGCAGGTCGGCGATCGTACCATCGAGGTGGATTCGCGCCCGAGCGATGCCATTGCCCTGGCCCTCCGCGCGGAGGCCCCCATCTTCGTGGCGAAAGAGGTCATTCGTGAGGCCGGGCTGCCCGTGGACACGCAGCCCGAGGGGGAAGAGGGGCTCGAACTCCCTGAGCCAGAGACCGTTACCGGAGAGGGCGGCCACGCGCTGAAGGTGCTGGATACTCAGGCGGGGGCCGCGGAGGAACGGATGGTGACCCTAAAGGCCAAGCTCCAGGAGGCCGTCGATCGGGAGGAATATGAGGAAGCCGCGAAGCTAAGGGACGAGATCGGCCGGCTGGAGCAGCCGGGCGGCTGAGCTGGGGCGTCGGTCGGGGACCCGTATCTTGTAGTATCCGTGGCTCAGACCTCTACAAATTGTGGCTCAGGGAGGCGTGAATTCCGGGTGTCGGGATCCGCGTCAAAAGGACAAAAAAGTGCTTGACACGGAGGGGTGGCTCTGCGTATACTTAGGCCATCCCTGCGGGCAGCGTAAGCATTTGTGCGTTGGGAAGTTGCCGGCTTCCGAGCGGTGCTGGGACAGCAAGACAAGCCTCCCTTGAAGCCGGGGGCCTCTAAGTGTCGCTACTGCAATCGATTGGACCAGACTGCCTTTTCCCTGGTGGGGGAGGGTGAGCGGAATTTTTTGCGTTTATGTCTCACCAGACAGGAGGTGTTGCCGGGAAAGAGAGGCCGTGCTACCATCACTCCTCAAGATGTTGTAGAGGTGTCGGTAGGCAGTGGTTCGAGTGGTTCTTGACTTTTGGACAGACAACAAAACAGCACGATGTGTCAAAATCTCGAAAGAAGGGAGGGGTTGCCATCGAGATGATCGAAGACTCTCCTGAGCCGGCGACCGGTTCACCCCGAATCCAGAAAGTCTGTTGCCGGAACTGACGAACAGGGGAGTTTCCTTCATTGAAGCGACTAAGTCGGCAGTTGATTTGGTAAGAGAATATCCTGTCAAGGAGGTAAAGAATGGATCTGAAGAAAGCGCTGACGCTTTGTGCGGCCCTGTTGCTCGTGGTCGGTTTCTCGAGTGACCTGATCGCGCAGACCGCTCAGCCCCAGTCGGTCCGGATCCGGATCAGTTCTCCCGCAGACGATGCGTGGGCAGCCATCGACGACACGGTGGTCGTCTACGTGGAGTCGCTTCCGGGCACGTCTACGCTGGATTCGGTGCAGATCGCGATTAGTGCTGATACGTCTTTGGCCAACTACGGCATCCCCAATTCGGATGCCCCGACAGACACGTTGGTATCGTCGTGGATGACCACGGCGGACACGACGATCGCGAGCTACCAACGCTTCATCGCGCAGTTCCCGATTTTGCCCGGCGGACCCGAGGGTGCGGCCAAGACCCTTGTCGCCCAGGCCAAGGTGAAGAAGCAGGGCGCCACAGTGATGCGCCGGATCAACAACCTGTCCACGCTGGAGTCGGTTACTGGGCTGCCCACTTTCGAACTAGTGGGCGACGCGAAGAAGATCGGCGTGGACGGGAAGCGTCCCGCGGCCGCACTGAGTTCGGCCGAGATCGATACGACCGGATCGGGTGCGGCGGCCTGGATCGGTAGCGGTACTGAGCAGATGGGCTACAAGAT
>JASLMQ010000555.1 GCA_030746455.1 Candidatus Latescibacterota bacterium | reverse complement strand
GATCGCGACGAGCAACCCCGTTCGGACCACGGAGCACCCCGGTCCCCACCGACTCTACTGGGGCGATTTCCACGGGGGCCAGATCCCGATGGCGGAGAAGATCACCGACTTCTTCCGGTATGCGAGGGATGTGGCCGCCATCGACTTCGCGGGCTATCAGCGAAACGACCACGCCGTTTCGACGAGGGACTGGGAGCTCCAACAGGAGGCCGAACGCGGATTCAACGAGCCCGGGAGGTTCGTCCCGATCCCCGGGTTCGAGTGGTCGGCCGGCACAGCCGAAGGCGGGCATCACAACGTCTACTTCCGGCGTCAGGGCCAGCCCATTCGGCGGTCAAGCCACTCGGGACTCCCTCCGGAGGAATCCGACACCGACACCGATCTGCCGCACATCCTGGATGTCTACGCGTGCTACCGGAACACCGACGTGGTGATCACGCCTCACGTCGGTGGGGAGCACGCCGATCTGACCCATCACGACCCGAGCCTTGAGCCCGCCCTGGAGGTCGTCTCCACGCACGGCAGCTTCGAGTGGTTCCTGAGGGAAGCCCTAGCGTGTGGGTACAGGCTCGGATTCCTGGGCGGCAGCGACAGTCACACGGGGCGTCCGGGAACGGATCATCCCGGCCACCAGGCCAGGCGCTATGCCAAATCGGGGCTGACCGCGATCCTGGCCGAGGCGCTCACCGTTCCTGCGCTTCTGGAGGCGCTCGTTGCCCGCCGGTGCTACGCCACCACCGGCGCCAGGATGCTTGTCGAGGCGAGCGCAGATGGCCGAACCGTGGGCGAGGAGTACAGCACGGGCACCGCGCCTGAGATAACGGTCTCGGTGGTGGGCACGGCCCCCCTGGAATCGCTGACGCTCTACCGAGGGATCCGCCCGATCTACGACCACCCGATCCACGATGCCCCTCCGGGCGACCGGGTTCGGGTCCTGTGGGAGGGGGCCAGCCGCCAGACCAGCTATTCGGGCGTGATCTGGGACGGCCTGCTGAGGCTGAGGGGAGGCACAATCGCGTCGACGGAAGAGCTGCGCTTCGACAGCCCGCGCAGCAGCTCGTGGCAGAACGACGACGGAAGCATCGGGTGGCACGCCGTCACCTGCGGCTACCAGGGTGGGCTGGTGCTGGATATCACCGGCGGGTCCGCCCCCGAGCTCGAGCTGGCTGTCGCTTCCTCGGTCATCACCGGTCCCCAGTACGGAGGTCACGGCGACCGGCCACCCAGGCGGATGTCCTATGCGCCCGCCGAATCGCTTACCTTCCACCTCAAGCTGGACGAGCTCAAGGCAGGCCCCAGATGGTTCGACCTGGGCACACTCGACCGCGGCATCACGGTCTCCCTCCTGCCGGAGACCGAGCCGCCGCGTGCTGCCGGCTTCACCCTCACCGACACCGACCTCGAGCCGGGCATCAACCCTTACTGGCTCCGCGCCGTGCAGACCGACATGGAAGCGGCCTGGTCCAGTCCAATCTTTGTGGACTATGCACCCTAGACTGGCCGTCTGACTCGCTCGCAGGAATACTCCGAGACCCCCATGGCCCCCGAGCAATCGACCGATCCGTGGTACCGTCGGTTCTTTGGCCGCGAGTACCTGGAGTTCGACGAACACCCGGAAACCGACACCGAGGTGACCTTCATTCTCGAGGTGCTCGCCCCCGGTCCGGGGACCAAGATCCTCGATGTCGGATGCGGCTACGGTCGTCACCTCATCCCCCTTGGCCTCGAGGGGTGCTCGGTCGTCGGGCTCGACCTGTCGCCCGTTATGATCAGCGCGGCCCGCAACGGCGCGGCAAGATCGGGCATCGGCACGGCCCTGGTCCGTGCCGATATGGCGTCGATCCCCTTCTCGGGTGCCTTCGACGCTGCACTGAGTCTCTTCTCCACGTTCGGGTATTTCGAAACTGAAGACCAGAACTTCCGGGTTCTCAAAGACGTGTCCGACGCACTCGCGCCAGGTGGACGTCTGCTCATCGAGACGGCGAACCGGGACTTCCTCATCCGCCACCTGACCCCGGCCCAGGTCTACCGACCTGGCGGAATGCTGGTTCTGGAAGAGCGCCAGTTCGATTCCCTGACCAGCCGGTCCCGCGTCGACGTCACGGTGTTCCAGGATGGCGAGGAGACACATCTCTACCATTCCATTCGGCTCTACACTTTCACGGAACTCCAGATGCTCTTGAGCGCCACCGACCTGGAGACCCAAGCCGTGTGGGGCGATTACAGGGGGAGCGGCTACACCACGGATTCGCCGCAGATGATCGTGTTGGCGGCCAAGATATGAGCCGATTCCTGATCGTCTTCGTCAAGAACCCCGCGCCGGGTTCGGTCAAGACCCGCCTCCATCAGGGCTACTCCCCTGCCGAGGCGGCCGAGCTCTATAGGGCGTTCGTACGGGACTGCCTGGAGGGATGCCTCAGCGTGGACGCAGACCGTCGCGTCATTTGTCACGATCCCCCCACCGCCGCCTCCGAGACCGAACGGCTCGTAGGGCCCGGGTGGGAGGTCAGGCCCCAGGCCCCGGGAGACTTAGGAGCGCGGATGACCGAGGCCTTCGAGTGGAGCTTCGGCGAAGGCGCCGAGAGCGCCGTGGTGCTTGGCAGCGACGCGCCCACCCTCCCGGCCACGCACGTCGACCAGGCGTTCAACCTCCTCGTTCGGTCCGAGATCGTCCTGGGCCCGAGCACAGACGGAGGCTACTACCTGATCGGACTGTCCGGCCCACATCCGGAGGTCTTCGCCGGGATCGACTGGGGAACCGACAGCGTGTTCGCCCGCACCCTCGAGAGAACAGCCGGGCTCACCCTGGATCTGGTCCCCCTGTGGTATGACGTGGACACCCCCGAGGACCTGGATCTCCTGGTCACCCACGGAACTGCTCTCGAGAGGTCGGAGCATGCCCAGGCGGCCCTCCACACGCGGCGATGCCATGCGGACATTCACGAGAGGCGGTCGGCCCAGGCCGACGGCTGACATCTGAGAGACCCGCCGGTGTCTGCAAGACCTGTCCTTCTCGCCCTCCTGGCCGGAGCCATCGGGTTGATCGTGTATCTCGCGGCCTCCAACGACGGGACTCCGCAGAAATTGCTCCAGGACGCGCGAGAATCGCTTCTGAGGGGCGATGAGGAACGTGCGCTGGCCCAGTATCGCCGGGCGTCGGAGATCGGCTCCGGGTGGCTTGACGGCCCTCTCGGGGAAGCCGGCATTCTTGCGGCTCGCCGTCGCTTCACGCAGGCAGCGTCCATACTCAGAGCCTCCGCCCCCCGCGCAGGGGATCACCCAGAGGCATGGCGTCGGCTGGGTCACGCGTTCCGCGAGGCCCGCGCGACCGATGAGGCAATCCAGGCATTCTCCAGATCTCTGGAGCTGGAACCGGGGCAGGCTCACGTCCGCATCGAGCTCGGAGACCTCTATCACCTCCAGGGACGGGCAGAAGAGGCGGAAGCGTGTTACCGGATCGCGGGTGCCGCCCTGCCGGACGACCCAGACAGATTGGCGGGCCTCGGACGGCTCCACGCCAGCCTGGGCAGGTCGGACTCTGCCGCCGTCTGCTTGGAGTCGGCACTGCTTTTGAGGCCCGCCGACGCGGACCTTCTCTGCGATTACGCGGAGGCGCTGACCGTGAGGGGTAACCACGAAAATGCCATCAAGGCGCTCCAGCGTGCCCTGGCCGGGGATGCCTTCCATCTCAGATCACGATATCTTATCGCCAGGGCCCTAGGCGCGGCGGGGCGGATGGAGGCATCGGGTCGGCATGTGGAAGCGTTCCGCCGACACCGCGCACTGATGGATCTGATCGAACAGCTCGAGGCCCAGGTTGCAGAGGATCCCACGGCCGAGGGATACCAGGCGCTGTCGCATCTCTACACCCGGATCAAGAGGGACAGCCTGGCCGCGAAGCGACTGATGAGGGCGACCTGCCTCAACCCCATGGTCACGGCCCCCCAGCAGATGGATGGAGCAATCGCACATTAGCTGTGCCCGCCGAGGAAAGGCACGAAGACACGATGGCAGAGATCCAGAACACCCCATCCGAAGTCCCCGAGGCCCCGGATGCTCGCACGGTAGAATCCGCTCGGGCTGTCGATCGTGGCATCACCCTGCGTGCGATCGCCTTCGGGCTTTGCGTCGCCTTCGCCGTGAACTTCCTTGGTAACACCGTGCGCTACATCCTGCACGCGTCCTTTATGGCCTACAGCCACATGCCGATGGGCAACCTTGTCCTCTACCTGCTCTCCATTCTGATCTGCACACCCCTGGCGGCCCTGCTCGGTCGGCGATGGGCGTTCTCCCCATCGGAGTGGATCACGGTGTTCTGCATGGGGTTCATCAGCTCACTCGGTCCCACCTACGGGATCAGCGGCTACCTCGTGGGATTCATGGTGGGCCCGTACTACTTCGCAACGCCCGAGAACGAGTGGTCCAAGTACCTGCAT
>JASLMQ010000554.1 GCA_030746455.1 Candidatus Latescibacterota bacterium | reverse complement strand
CCATCGCTCAGGCCTCACGCTTCTGCTGACCATCGTGCTGCACGCCGCGCTCGGCTTGGCACATCTCACACTAAACGGGCGCCTCAGCGCCAAGGTCATGAATAGTCCAGGCTAGTGGTGCAGCACGTCTGATCTGAGAGATCCAAGGAGGGAGGCGGTAACAATGATCAAGCTGGCGACGATGACCAGTGTTTGTCCGGACTGGACGCTGGAGCAGGTGATCGAAGGGATGGTGCGCCACGGGTACGAGGGCTTGGAGCCGAGGACCGGGTGGAAGCACAAGTCGGGGATCGAGCTCGATATGCCGGCGTCCGAGCGGGAGAACGTGCGGAAGAGGATGGCGGACGAGGGCCTCGAGATCTGTTGTATCGCGACCGGTGCCAAGTTTGCGACGCCGGATCCGGACGAGCTGAAGGGCTTCATCGACGAGGCGCGGAAGGGGATCGATCTGGCGGCGGATCTGGGAGCGCCAATGGCGCGGACGTTCGGCGGATTCCGGGGCACCGGCGTTCAGCCGCCTCTTGGCGGGGAGCTGATCGGGATCGTCGTCCGGACGGTCGAGGCCTACAAGCAGGTGATGGATCAGGCGGCGGACAGGGGGGTGACGCTCCTGATGGAGACCCACGATTTCTGGAGCGTCTCCGCGCAGGTACGGGAGGTGGTCCAGCGGGTGGACCATTCGAACCTTCGTGTGCTCTGGGACATCCAGCATCCCCAGCGGTACTTCGAGCGGCCTGAAGAGACCTTCGCGACCATCGGTCACCTGACGGCCCACCTGCACGCGCACGACGGCGTCTACGAGTCGCTCGATGAAAGATTGCAGCCGCGGGTGGTGGGGGAAGGGATCATCGACCACGCGACGCCGGTACGCCTGTTGCACGAGGCGGGATTCGATGGGTACTTCTCCATCGAACATATCAACACGCCAGGTTCGTCGCACGACGCCGAGGGAGACCTGGGGAAGCACGCCGAGGCGTTTCGGAAGATCATGGACCAGATCGAGGACTCCTGAGCGAGTGCGAGCGGACAACACGTAGGAAATGCTCGCGAGACAACGGAGGGACAACGATGGCAGCGAACACTTCGTCGACAGGACTGGCCATCGGAGGCGGCGAGCCGGTCCGGACCGCCCCGTGGCCCCAGTATCCCGTGTTCGGAGACGCCGAGGTGGAGGCGGCCGCCCGGGTGGTGAGAACGTCGAACCTGTCCTCCCTCTTCGGCGAGGAGGCGAACACCTTCGAGCGCGAGTATGCCGCGTGCTTCGACTCGCCTCACGCCATCGCGTGCAGCAACGGCACCACGGCGCTGCACATTGCGATCGCGTGCGCCGGGGTCGGCGTGGGCGACGAGGTGATCGTCACGCCGTATACCTTCTACGTGAGCGCGACGAGCGTGCTGATGCACAACGCCATCCCCGTGTTCGCCGATGTGGAGCCGGAGACGCTCGGCCTGGACGCCGACGCCGTTGCGGATCGGATGACCGCTCGAACGAAGGCCATCATTCTCGTCCACACCAACGGCTTCCCGTGCGCGCACACGGATCGGCTGATGGACCTTGCCGAATCGCGGGGCATCGCACTGATCGAGGACTGCTCGCACGCGCACGGGGCCGAGTTCCGCGGCCGGAAGGTGGGCACGATCGGCCACTACGGCACGTTCAGCTTCCAGCACAAGAAGAACCTGACCCTCGGCGAAGGGGGGATGATCACGACGCGTGACGAAGACCTCGCCGAGAAGGCGCGCGACATGCGGACCTTCCGGCGAACGGAGTTGGGGTTCAATTACCGCATGCCGGAGCTGCAGGCGGCGATGGGGCGGGTACGTCTGCCGAGACTCGAAGAGGAGAACGAGATGCGTCGCCGCAGCGCCACGTGGCTCGATAGCGCGCTCAGCGGTATTCCGGGGATCGCGTCGCGGCGGCCGGCGCCGGAGACGACGCCGGTGTACTATGCCTACGTGCTGGATTACGACGAAGAGACGGTCGGCGTTCCGCGCAGAAGGGTTGTCGATGCGCTCGTGGCCGAGGGGATTCCGGCCTCCGCGGGGTACAGTCCCATCTACCGACATCCGACCTTGCGAAACAAGGATGCCTACAACCGCGGGTGCCCCTGGAGCTGCCCCTACTACGAGGCTCCCGAGGCGGAGCGTCCCTCCTATGAGGACGGTCTGTGTCCCGTGGCCGAGGAGTACTGTGACCGGCGCAACATCGAGATCAAGATCCAGCCGACGTGCGGGGAAGGCGAGATGGCGGATGTCGCCCACGCCGTCAAGAAGGTGATGGAGCACGTGGATGAGCTTCTGAAATGAGAACAAGGCGGAACCACCGATGAACACTGATACACGCAGATCGGGAAGCGTGCGATGGGGGATGATCGGGACCGGGTCGATTGCGACGGGCCGGGGCGGGAAGGCCCTGTCCATGGCCCCGGACTCCCGATTGGTGAACGTGATGGGGCGGAGCAGGGAGAAGGCACGGGCATGCGCGGAGGCCCACGGCGTTGAGCGATGCACCGCTCACGTGGACGAGCTTCTCGCGGACCCCGAGGTGGACGCCGTGTATGTGGCCACGCCCCCAGATGTCCACGCGGAGTATACCGTCCGCGCGGCCGATGCCGGCAGACACGTGCTCTGCGAAAAGCCGATGGCCCTCACGGAAGACGAATGCGAGCGGATGATAGACGCCTGCGCGCGGAACGGCGTGCAGCTCATGATCGCCTACTACCGCCGCTTCTACCCGGTCGTGCAGAGGATGCGCGAGCTGCTGAGCTCCCCAGAATTCGGTGAGCCCGTGTATGCGCGGGTGCTGACCTCGTCGATGTATCACGGAAGGCCGACGTGGAAGACCGACCCGGCGATCGGCGGGGGCGGATACCTGCCGGACAATGGCAGCCATCGCCTCGACCTGCTGGCGTACCTGTTGGGCGACGTGGCGGAGGTTTCGGCTTTCATCGGGACGAACTACCACGCGATTGAGGGCGACGATTCCGCGGCCATGCTGCTTCGGTTCGCGAACAGGGCTTACGGCACCGTGCAGTTCTCGTGGAACACGACGGAGCGGACCGACGAGC
>JASLMQ010000553.1 GCA_030746455.1 Candidatus Latescibacterota bacterium | reverse complement strand
GACCCCTCATAGGCCTCAAGGTTCTCGTCAGCCCCGGACGCCCAGTCCCCGCTCAACATCGACTGATGGGTCTGAACGATCGCGTCCACCCGGCAGCGGTCCATGTGAGCGAGCACATCCCGCCAGCCCGATTCCGGGAAGTAGAACCTGGGATTGAGCCCCAGATGCGCGTGCGCATCGATGATCGAGGTGTCGCTCACCGAACACCCCCGAGGATGCCTCTCAGCGTGCCGCCGGCAACCCTTGCGGCGTTCTCTGCAGTGATGTCGGCATAGCCGATCAGTCCGAGCGAGAGGTCGGGATCGACGAACGGCATTCCGGTCCCGAAGAGCACGCGGCCGGCGAATCCCCTTCGCTCGAAGTCCTCCATCAGACCATAGTTGATGAATCCGTGCAGCTCGAGGAGCAGGTTCGGGTGCCGATCCAGCAGGGGATAGCAGGTCCGGCAGTCGTAGATGATCTTTCGGCCGGAACCTTCGACGATCATGGGCAGATCCGGGTATCGATGGCAGATCCCAGCGATGTGGGACCACGTGGTCTCGCTGTGCCAGATGCAGAGGGGCAGCCGACGGTGCTGGAGATGCGCGAGGAGATCACCCACGCACCAGTCGTCCAGCGTGAAGCTCATGGAGAGCGGGAACAGACGGAAGAGCCGGAAGCCCTGGTCCACGGCCCGGTCGATCGCCTCGGGCGCCGATGTGCTGCCCTGCTCACCCGTGAACGTGGGCAACAGGATGTATCCCCCAACCAGACGGTCACTCGTCTCGAGCGCGTCCGCGACGGCGAGATTACCGTTGCCCGTGTGCGCGTGAAGCGCCGTCGTAGACGTCACCACGGCCTGCTCGATGTGGCACCGGTCCATCACCTCGAGCAGACCTTCGGGCGTCTCGATGCCCGCAAGGTGCGGTCCCGGCTGCTCACCCAGCCACGCGTTGACATCGAAGAGATGGAGGGATCCGCGTCGTGAATCATACTCCCTGACCGCCTCCGCAATATCGATCGCCATCCTGCATCCACCTTTCAGCACAGCCGGCAAACGGCAGACGTGAGAAGCGGAACAGGGCTCACGCTTGAGCCGAAGGCCGGTTTCACGTTTGCCTTCTGCCCTCTGCCTTCTGCCGGCACGAGCCCGCCCCACGAGCCGTGTGCCCTCACCAAGAGCTCAGACGGTTTCGGAGCCCCCACCTACAGCACCGGAATGCCCCACATCCTCGAGAGGATGGACATGTCTGTCGTCCAGTCGCCTCGGGCCAGACAGATGTGGTGGGCCCGCAGATTCTTCAGGAACGTGTCCATCGGTTGCTCGGGCTTCAGGTAGGCGAAGGGCCAGCTCTTGCCCAGGCCGAACAGGATATCCTCCGAATGGGCATGGTCGACGATTTCGCACCGGGTCAAGTGGAGCACATACTCCCCGCTGACCCGTCCGAACCGCGCAAGGGTCCCCGGACCCGGCGCGACCAGCATCCCCGTGCAGGCCCCACCCTTGCACAGGTGCTCTCCCGTGCGCTCGTCGAGCGTTCCCTGCACCTCCGGACACGGCATCAGGTCCACGTTGCTCGGTCCACCGGCGTAGGAGGGTGCCGCCACCCCGCAGTTCAGGAGCCGCACCACCCCCTCGTCGAAGTACACATGGCTGACATCGCTGAACATCACCGGCTCATCCGAGAGGGCGTTGAGCGCCATCATGGTGATCGCCGCGTTCTGGTCCGATTCGCACGATACCACGGTGCCCTCTTCGTTCCACATCCCGATCGGCAGACACGGGGCGATGTAGTTGTCGATGAACTCGAACTGGCACTTCACCCCGAAGGCATCCCATCTCCGCTCCTGCGCCACGGCCCTCCCGGCGAGGTAGACCTTCGCCGATCGCACCATCACGTCGTCGGTCACCTGGACGGTTCGGAACTGCTGCTTCCACTTCTGAACCAGGGGCAGCGCCTCTTCGTCGGGCACCGCCTGGGCCCTGTGGATCAGGCCCCACTGCTCCATGTGATCATAGTCGATCCCGAAGATGCGCCTCACCTGGTTGTTGTCCACGTCGGTGGGGATCATTTCCAGGCACCGGCCTCCGACCTGGCCATAGCGGCTCCCCTTGAGGATCGTGTAGGCGTGCGCCGCTCGCGCCCAGCTCACCATCTGGGCTTTCTTCTCGTCCCACGGTCCGAAGATGACCTCGTGATCGATCCCCATCTCGTCCAGCGCCCCGTGGGAGACGCCGAATCCGACGGCGGAGGCAGCGTCTTCCTCGGGCAGCGTCCACAGGGCGACGGGCAGGCCTGCGGCCTCGGCCGCGCCGACCATCGCGTTGGACCGGAGGAACCAGACCGCATTCAGTACGAGGCCCTCGGCACCCGCGTTCCTGATCCGAACGGCCTCGGGCCGGACCTCATCTTCCGTGGTCAGCATCTTCTCCCCGCCGATCACGTCCAGGCCCGCCTCACGCAGGAGCCGGGGCGGGTCGGTGAGGAGGGGATTGCCTTCCATCGCATCCCCCAGCCGAGGATCGCCGATCATTATCAGGCCGACCTTTGGACTTGCCGCCATCGTGAGC
>JASLMQ010000552.1 GCA_030746455.1 Candidatus Latescibacterota bacterium | reverse complement strand
CGACACGATCTGCGGCCTCGACCCGTAGTGCTCGCACACCCGACCAAGGCGCCGCAGCATCAACGCCATATTCGAGCCGAAGATCCCGTTGTACACGTGCAGCTCGTCCAGCACCAGGAACGAGAGGTGCTGCAGGAACCGCGCCCACCGCGCGTGGTGCGGCATAATCCCCGCGTGGATCATGTCCGGATTGGAGAAGATCACCGCACCGTGGTCGCGGAGCTTGCGCCGGGTCGCCGGCGGCGTGTCCCCGTCGTACACCCCCGCGAGCCGGCCCGTCAACCCGGCCGCCTCCATCAGCCGGCTGAACCCCTTGAACTGGTCTTGCGTCAGCGCCTTGGTCGGAAACAGCAGCAGCGCGGTCGCCTCGGGGTCTTCCTGGAGCTTCTGGACAATCGGCAGCGTGTAGCACAGCGTCTTCCCCGACGCCGTGCCCGACGACACCAGGACGTCTCGACCGGCCAGGGCCTGCTCGATCGCCTCGGCCTGGTGGGAGTAGACCCGCTGGATCCCCATCCAGGCCGCCGTCTCCGCCATTCCCGCCGACAACGACTCGAGCGACCCGTACTCCGCCTCCCGGGCGGGGATCTCCCGCACACAGGCCATCTGCCCGCGGTAGCCCGGGTCGGTCTTGAGATCCTTCAGGAATGCGTCAACATCCACGGTCGGAATCTGACCCTTCGTGTTCGTGGTTCCCGCTCTTCACTCTTCCAGCCGCGCTATCCCTATCCCATGCTCTCCCGCCACCGAGTACAGCAGATAGGTCTCTCCGTCTTCCTCGAAGATCGCCGGATCTCGCAGCTGCCACGCCGGCTCGTGGATCGACCCTCCTCTCGAGGGCACGTGCGGTGCGTTGGCCCCCTCGTAGTCCATCTCTGGCTGCAGGATCTCCACCGGCTCTGAGGGACGCCAGTGCTTCCAGTCGCCCGAGAGCTCCACCGTCGACATCAGGATCCGCTCCGGGCAGTCGCCCCGGTTGCTGTAGTACACCTCAAGGGTATCTCCCCTCAACCGCACGGCGTTGTGCCGCATGCCGATGGGCATCATCTTCCCTTCCACCACCCGCTCTTCCTCTCCGGGAAAGACCTGGGGCCCTTCCTCCCACGCGTCCAGCCCATCACGCGACCGGAAGAACCGCCCGGGCATTCCCAGTGCGTAGTGCCATCCTTCCCACTCGAACGTCCGCCAGTAATTGGGTCCGAGTTCTGGCTCTCTGGCCTCGAAATGCAGCCCGTCGTGCGAGATCGCCAGCCGTGTCGCCTGGCGGTTGGGATTGGGAATGCAGCACCCGTGGTAGTACATCCAGATCTCTCCACGATCGTCCCAGATCCGGACATCGGGAGACGCGATGTGGCGCGGGAAATACGAATCGCTCAGCTCGAGCACGCCGGGCGTGTGGATACGCCACGGCCCCTTCAGGTCATCCGCATGGGCGAGGCGGATGTACTCCCCCTGGTGGTGGGCGAAGTAGAGGTAGTAGGCGCCCAGGGGATCCTGCACCCAGTCCGGCACCCGGATCAACGACGGCCCGTTGATGTTCGACCCCATCCGCTCGTCCATGTCCGGCACGATGATCGGTTTCTCCGCGAACCGTAAGGCCCTCATGGGAAGTCGTCTCCTTCCTCTTCATCCTCCTCACCCAGGATGCGGTAGGTTTCCAGAAGCATGTTGACCTCGCCCCGATCGAACCTCTGCGGATCGAACCCACCTCCGACCCACTCGAGGTAATCGTCGTGCTCCGGATGGCGGGGATCTGCGAGGGCCTTCAGGAATTCCGAGTAGCCCGGCGGGCCACCCACGTTCTCCGGAGGGCACGCCATCCGGCCCGCGGTGCAGATGGGCAGCGGCATGTCCGGATCGAAGGGGATCACCTTCTGCAGCTCGATCTGGTGCTCCCATCCGTCGCCGAAATCGTACTCGTAGACGAACGCATCGCCTTTCTCCTTCAGCACGTCCCGGAGCCGAACGTCCAGCTCGTCCTCCAGGTCGGGCCCAAACTCGGGATCCGGCTCGCCGATGGTCCGGTCTCCCGCCCGGAACTGGTGCAGGTGGCTGTCCGTCCATCCCATGGTAATCTGCAGGATCAGGTGGAGGTCAGACAGGGGCACCGAGTTCTCGACCAGCACCCTACGCCAGATGGGTGGCTTGATGTACTGAAGGGTCACCTTGAGTTGGTACGTTTGCCTCAGATCAACCACGTGCATGCTTCGCTCCTTCGCCAGGCCTGTAAGATGTGGCAGGGACACAAGCACTC
>JASLMQ010000551.1 GCA_030746455.1 Candidatus Latescibacterota bacterium | reverse complement strand
CCTCGGCCAGCTTGTCGACCCCCCGCTTCAGCACGTCCCTGGCCTCGATATCAAACTCCAGTTGCTTCGGCATCGTTTCCTCCTTCTCGACCCACTAAGCCCCTGAGGGGGCCACTCAACCTTCGATGATTGCTAGAATGTCGCCTTCGGACATGATCAGGTGCTCTTCGTCGTCCAGCTGGACCTCGGTGCCGGAGTACTTCCCATAGAGCACCGTATCCCCGGAATTGACCGAAAGGGCGATCTTCTTGCCCGAATCGTCGGTCTTGCCGTCGCCCACCGCCACCACTTCACCCCGCTGCGGCTTCTCCTTCGCGGTATCCGGGATGATGATGCCTCCCTTCACCTGCTCTTCCTCCTCGAGGGGCTTGATGAGCACCCGGTCTCCAAGCGGCTTGACCTTCGTTGCCATACCCTGAATCCTCCTTCAGCTGTGGACGGAAAACACACTCGACTTCGACACGACTGTAACGTTTCATTATCCTCGTTAGCACTCCTGGCCGTCGAGTGCTAACGAGAGAAGAATATACTATAGCGTCCTGGCATTCGCAAGAAAAAACCGGTGTCCAGCGTGAGATTCTTGTGCTCGGCCTGCGCCGTACCCAAACCTGGGCTGCTACGGCTTCTGCCCGTAGAGGCCCTCGAACTCCTGGAGCAGACCGCGGAACCGCTCAACGTGGGCCACGTCGGTGCTCTGTTTGCATTTCATCGCCGTCACCACCATTTGGTGCAGCACAACCAGCTGACGCGTGTAGGCCTGACTCGCCTTCACGTTCCCGGTCGGCGGCGTCTTGATCCTCTGGGCGAGGAAATACTGGCAGAGCGTCTCTCTCAGGTTGTCGGCGTGCCTCTCCTTGTTCGCGACCCACCTCGCCAGTTGGTTGAAGTTCTCGCCGGGTGCGGATGAAAGCTCGGCGATCTTCCCCATAGACTTCTCGATGGTCACGAGGTCCTCTGCCATGGCGGTGAACCGTTCTCCGTCACCGTATATCCCGCAGGGGATCTCGCAATGGGCGAAGACGAGGGAACCTCCCGTGGCAAGGGTCAGACCGAATGCGACGACCAGAGCTGAAGTCCTCATCATGTCCTCCTTGGTGTAGCGTGGACGACTGGGTGCCGGCGGCGGCCGACGTGCCGTTTGACGTTGATTTTCGGACGGGTTCCTGTATATTTGAGCCCTCGTTGAGAGCCAGGCCAAAACCTACCCAAGACCCGCGTGACCATCAACAGCCGGGCGCAAGATTCGGGCATGGATGGACTGGCCCACCTGGGGGCCGAAGTCGCGAGGCCCAACCGGCCGTCCGACACGCCGAGGGAGAGTATGGAGGACAGCGCACGGCACTTCTGCGGGATCTTCGGCGTCTTTGGCCACGCCGAAGCGGCCAGGCTCACCTCGGTGGGCCTCCACGCACTGCAGCATCGGGGCGAGGAGAGCTCCGGGATCGCAACCGGCGACGGAGAAAGGGTCTACATCCACAAGGGCATGGGACAGGTCGCCGACGTGTTCTCCCAGGAGGGCGTTCTGGAACGGCTTCCCGGGCACCTCGCCATCGGGCACAACCGGTACTCCACGACCGGCTCGGATGTCCTCTCGAACTCGCAGCCACTGGTGGCCGAGTGCCGGGACGGCACCATCGCTGTCGCCCACAACGGCAACCTGGTGAATACGGGCCAACTTCGTGGCGCGATGCAGCAGCAGGGATCCATCTTCCAGACCACCACCGATAGCGAGATCATCCTCCACCTCGTTGCCCGGTCCCAGTCTGAGGGCGTGGTGGAACGTATCGTGGACGCCCTGCGGCAGGTGAGGGGTGCCTACGCCCTCATGATGTGCACCGAGGACAGGCTGATCGCCGCTCGGGATCCGTTCGGCTTTCGGCCGCTCTGTTTGGGCAAGCTTGGGGACACGTGGATCGTCGCGTCCGAATCCTGTGCTCTCGACATCATCTCTGCCAGCTACATCCGTGATGTGGAGCCCGGCGAGCTGCTCGTGATCGATGCCAACGGTCTCCGCTCTCTCTCGCCGTTCGAGCCCGGCCCATATGCGTTCTGCATCTTCGAGTACATCTACTTCTCCAGACCCGACAGCATCATCTTCAACGACACGGTGGACAAGACCCGGCGCAAGTTCGGCAAACAGCTTGCCCTGGAGCATCCCGCCGAGGCGGATATTGTGATCGCGGTTCCCGACTCGAGCAACACGGCGGCGATGGGCTATGCGGACCAGTCCGGAACCAAGCTCGAGATTGGCCTGATCCGCAACCACTACGTGGGTCGGACCTTCATCAGTCCCAGCCAGGACGGCCGTGCGACGAAGGTCCAGCTCAAGTTCAACCCGGTACGGGGGGTGCTGAGGGGGAAACGCGTGGTGGTGGTCGAAGACTCGATCGTGAGGGGCACGACACTCAAGCACCTGGTCAGCATGATCCGCGAGGCGGGTGCTCGACGCGTACACGTTCGCGTGAGCTGCCCGCCGATCTGTGCGCCATGCTTCTACGGCATCGACTTCCAGACCGA
>JASLMQ010000550.1 GCA_030746455.1 Candidatus Latescibacterota bacterium | reverse complement strand
GTTTATACCACTTCTCTCACTGCGGGAGGCCGCCCAAACGGTTCCGTCGCCGGTCCGGTGGATGCGCGAGCCAGACTCGAGGTCCAGCCCGTCTGCTTCCGTATAGAGGCGCCACGCATCGTCTTTCCCGGCCTTACGCGGATCATACCTGCAGATGGGGCCTCCCCTGAGCCCGAACCACATCAGGCCTTCGCGGTCCTCATGAGCATCATAGACCCAAAAGTCCCGGTAGGTCTCCTTGAGTTCCTTTCCTGTGACGGTTACCTCCAAGGAACCAGCACGACCTTCCCGCTCCACGGTGAGCGTGGCCGTGGTCCCGGCAGGGATGTCCAGCGATCCGGTGGAACTGCCGTCTATGGCCATGATTCGGTCGCCAGTTCTCAGACCTGCGGCATCAGCCGGTCCCCCGGTCAGGACAGTATGAATGACCAGCGGTCGGGTTCTGTAGCCTATCGTCGACGACAGCACCCCGATCCCTGCACCCCGGGTTCCTCCCCAAGGCCGGGGCGTTGTCGCTTCATCTGGTGAGACCACAAATCGCGCATTCGGTGCCAATGCCAGGATCAGGGATTCGAAATCCGCGGATGCGTGCAGTGTTGCCTTCTCGTTCCGGATACGCAGAGCACCGTACCACGTCGCCGCCCAGATGCTGCGATCCGAGGCTTCTATCACGGCCAAGACATTCAACGGGATATCGTCCTTCGCGGCGAAGACGCGCTGCCACTTCCCATCACGGAAGCGGCTGACGCCGGTGTACGTGCCGGCATATACGCTTCCGTCGCGTGCGGTGCAAAGGGCCTGAACTGGTCTTCCCAACACCCCATCGTCTTCGGTATAGGCCGTCCAGTTTGCACCGTCGAAGACCCGGACGCCGTCCGCGACGCCAAACCACATTCGGCCCTCTCTGTCCTCGGCTATGCACTGGAGACCCAGGCCCTTCAGCTCGGGGAACACGGTCCAGCGCCAGGGCTCGAGAACGGGATCGGGATGGACGGGCGTGTACGGCTGCACGGCCCAGCAGTCGGCGGCAGCCAGTCCCACGGCCAGGAGGGCGAAGGGAATCATTCGGATGAGTATCCCGCGACGCTGCTTCATCGTCTATCTCCGGTGCAGAAAGAACACACCTCGGTTACCCGAAGCTCCCGTCCGCCGAAGCGCTTCTGCGGAGGGTGGATGGCCATCACTTCCCAGTCTACCGTAGACGTCCCGACCCCGCCCCGGACCTCGCCATTCCATTGGTCTTCGACGGCAAGATAGGGCGGGCAGGGGGGCAAAGCAAGGTGGGAATGGCCTCAGTCCATAGAGGGCTCGCACTGCGCACCCACCGGTTTCGGGCAGCAAGACGGCCCCGGCGCTGTTGCACCGGGGCCCCGGATGCCTATGACAAGTGGAAGTCGGGGAGGAGTCGAAGAGTAGACATAGGCCGTGACTGGATGCTGGCCGTTCACCCGAGATAGACGTCCTGGTCGAGAAGCGCCCTTCGGAGCTTCCCCGTAGAAACATCCCGGGGGGCGCAGGCGTCTCGCGCCGTGATTGCCGCCGCGCACCCGGCAGCCTGGCCGGTCACGAAACACGGGACGATCAGCCGCATCGTGTTGCAGGCCGTGTAGTCGCATGACACACACCGGCCCGCGACGAGCAATCCATCCACCTTCTCTGGGACAAGAGACCGATAGGGCACATCGTAGTCCAGCCCTTCGATGGCGTACGTCGGCCCCCAATCGGGGAAGTACACCCCCATCCGCCCTGTCCCGTCCTCGAAACTCCGGCTGCTTTTCAGGTCTTCGTTCTTCAATATGTACTCCCCGCGTACCCGGCGGCTCTGGCGCACGCCGATCTGGGGATACGTTTCGGCGACGCGGGCCTTCTCGTAGCCAGGCAGATTTGCCTTGAGGTACATCTGAGCGTCGAAACACTCCCGACGGAGCTCGATCTCCGCGCGCGACAGCGCCTCCGCATCGGTCACATCGACCCCTTTCACAAGGCGCGACCGGCCCGGCATGGCGCCTCCGTTGCGCCGCGCGGCTTCATCCACAACCGCCTGGTATGTCTCCGGGGATTCCTTCTCGAAGGCCTGCACCCGCTCCCTCTCCACCCCCTCGATCCGGATCCCGAGCGTGATCTCGTGGGGGTCGTTGTCGCACGCGCAGCCGGCCCGGTAGGCCAGGTCCGCATCGGCCGTGGCGTCCACTGTCACACTAGCCCGGATCGCCTGCCGTCCGCTCTTACTCTCCACGAAGGCGCCCGCAACGCGCCTGCCCGTCAGCACCGGCGCGCAGGCCAGCGTGTGCAGCCGGATCGTCACGCCCGACTCCTGCAGCATCTCAGCCGCCTGCCACTTGAAGATCTCCGCATCCACCCGGTAGTCTCCGCTCGCGTTCGTGCGCGTCGCGGCACCCAGCGCTTCCAGGCGATCGTGGATCTCCTGCGTGATCCCCCCGACCTTGGAGGTCTTGCCATCACCGCACCCGATGATGGCCAACACATATGCACCCGTGATCATGCCGCCCACATATCCATAGCGTTCCACCAGTGTCGTGCGCGCGCCTTCGCGGGCGGCGGCCAGGGCCGCCGCAATCCCTGCCGGCCCGCTTCCGGCCACCAACACATCCACCTCCTCCAGCAACGGAATCTGTCTCGTGGGTTCCTCGATGGTCACGATCTGCATCGGGATTTCGCTCCTGTACTCTTGTCCAGGTCAATGCGGAGCATCTGTGATCTCGAATTCAGCACAATGGGCGGGGTCAACCGCGAGAGAAGGCGGCGGGCTGAGCAAAGAAAGGCGTGCCGCCCGAACGTGACAAGCTAGTGGACGAGTCCGCGCTCTAGCCTCGGGGGCACGCCTACTGGTTCCCCACCCGGACCACCACGCACGTCGCGTCGTCCGATTACGGCGCGTCCGCTCTCAACCCGCCGAGCCGGTCAGCCTACTGCCTGTACCAGCGTATCGCGCGCATCTGCACAATCCTTCAGGTTGGCGCGCCAGTCCTCCGTGCGAATCCCGATCTCGAAGATCATCGGCACCCGGAGCCGCAGCCGCTCGACGTGCCTCGCGATGCGGCCGTAGTCAAGCCAGGTGTCCTCCGAAAGGGCGAGGTGGTCCGTCTTGTCGGGGCCGCAGACCCCGTGAACGTGGAGCTGCACAGTCTGGCTCGCGAGCTCGTCGATCATCGTGATCACGTCGTCTGTGTCCACCTTCGGCCCCAGGCGGCACGCGTGCCCGATGTCGAACAGCAATCCGAAATCCGGGCTCCCGATCTCTCCCACAACTTCAGCGTCAAAGAACTCGTACCCCAGCTTCATATCCGGGCCGTCCAGGCGAGCCACCAGGTCACGCCCAAAAGCGATATTCTCCGCGCGTACTTCCTCCTCGGTAGGCCCATTGGCTGCCTGCCGTCCGGGATGAAAGGTCACCAGATCCGCGCCCAGATCCTGCGCCAGCTCCAGAAGGCATCGGAAGCGCTCCCGCGACCGCTGGCGGTGCGCCGCCTCAGCACTGCAGATGTTCGCTCCTCTCATGCCGGACGAGTGCACCGTCACCAGCTTGAACCCATCCAGCCGCCGTCGCAGCTCTCGCCGCTCGCAGTCGCCGAAGGCCTCCGGTCCCCCGTAGGTGATCGGCGTCAGCTCGAACGCCGCAAACCCCGCTTCCAGCGTCCGCTCGATCGCCTCGGTCAGTGGCAGTCCTGCCAGGCAAAGCGTCGACACACCCATCCGTTCGCTGAACGCATGCCTCACCATATCTGGCCTCCCCTTGTGTCGAACACCAGCAAAGGTGACACACTTTGGCCTCGCGACCTCCGCTGCAGGCCGGAGACGAAACCTACAGTGTCGTGTATCCCTTCCCGCGGAACTCCCTGCACGCGTCGTAGAGGGCAACCACGTTCTCCGACGACACCTCCGACATGATCGTGTGGTCGGGAGCGCAGATGTATCCCCCGCCCCTACCGAGGGCCGAGATCTGGGCACCAACGTGATCACGGACCTCGTCCGGGGTTGCCCGACCCAGGATGTTGGTCGTGTCAATTGCCCCTATGAAAGTCAACTGACTGCCGTATGCCTTCTTGAGCAGCTCCGGCCCCTGCCCATCGAGGTGGGTCTGGACGGTCTGCCAGGCGTCCAGCCCGATATCGATCAGGTCTGGCAACACGTCGGTCAGATTACCGCATGCGTGCATAAACGTGAACAGTCCTCTTGACTTCGCCATACCCAGCCACTTCGCGTACAGCGGCTTGAACAGCCGGCGCCACAGATCCGGGGGGATCAGGAGGCCGTCGTTGCCCGCGAAGTCATCGCCCAGGCCGAAGATGTCGAGCTGGTCCCCGCAGCTGTCGAGGATCCCGGTGTAGAACTCCGTGTAGAAGTGGTCGAGGCGCGCAAGGGCAGCCTCGACGACGGGACGATTCGTGTGGAGGTTCACCATGGCATTCTCCATCCCGAAGAGCTCGCAGAGCCTCGAGAACACCGGATTCCAGCTCGTGCTCAGACTTGCATACTGATCCTCAGCAATGAGCTGATCGCGCATGGCGCCGAAATCGTAATCGCTTCCAGAAGGCCAATCGAAGGCTTCGACATCGGCAGCACTCTTTGCGCGTGCCAGGGGCCTCGGGATGGAGTCCGTGTAGGTGCCCACCATGTCCTCGGGTATGCCCCAGATCGTCAGACGCGGCCGGGCGCCGTCACTGGGCTGCGCGTCGGTATTCATCTCCGCGCTGGAAGGGGGAGCCGGAGCGAAGCTCCTGATCGTGTTCCCCAGAATCGCGAACAGGTCCTCCTGGGTCGACACGCCGAGATGGCTGGCGTGTCGCTGCCACTCCATGACATTGCGCACGTATGCTGGAATCCTGTCCGGCACTTCATGCCTGAATGCGGCAAGGGCACGTTCACGCGGTGTCATTCCAGGGTCTCCTCGCCCCCAACCGGGCACCAGGGAAGGGCCCCCACTCTTGAGGGCCTTCGCATTCCCATCCATAGGCTGGAGCCGCCCAGGGGATTCGAACCCCCAACCTACGGATTACAAATCCGGTGCTCTACCATTGAGCTAAGGCGGCTCCCATTGCTGCTTCGCGGTCCTTGTCCTGGACCGCTCAAATCTGTGTCTTCTAGTATACGCTAGGCACTTCCTCCCGGCAACTTCCGGACCCCTCCCACCGTCCAATCCCTCCGGTCACGAAATGTGACCCTCGCAAGCACCGTGGCGAGCCTTGGGGCGGGGGCCGGCGAGGCAATCTCCAATCTAGAATCCTCAATCTACAATGCTTCTATGCCTTCTTCCACGCCGTTCCGTCCGGCGTATCTTCCAGAACGTACCCCATCTCCGTGAACTGGTCCCGAATCTCGTCCGAACGCGCCCAGTTCTTCTCCTTGCGCGCCTCCTCCCGCTCCGCGATCAGTGCCAGCAGATCGTCCGGCAGCGTCTCCTCGACCTCATCCTCGGGCAGCGTGTAGAAGATTCCGAGCACCTCATTGATCTCGTCCATAAACGCATCCACGAGATCCGCGCCCTTGCGGTCCATCCGCTCCTCGCCCAAAAGGTCTTCCACATCGCTCACCAGGCCGAACACGGCCGCCATTGCGTTGGGGCTGTTCAGGTCATCGTCCATGTGCTCGACGAACGCCTCGCGGGCATCCCGCACCAGGGGCGTCACGTCGTCTCCCCCCTCTGCCTTCTGCACCTCGGCCAGCCGCCTGCGGAAGTTGGTCAGGTGGCGCATCGTGCTCTTGGCCCCTTCCAGCACCTCCGCCGAAAAGTTGAACGCGGTCCGGTAGTGGCTGGACGCCACCAGGTAGCGGAACGCCCGGGCATCGTCAGGCGAGTTCACCACATCTCGTATCGTGAGGAAATTGCCCAGGCTCTTCGACATCTTCTCGTCGTCCACGTTGATGAACGCGCTGTGGATCCAGGTGTTCGCGAACGGCTTGCCCGTGAGCGCCTCGCTCTGAGCGATCTCGTTCTGATGGTGAGGAAACACGAGGTCGACGCCGCCGCCGTGGATGTCGATAGTCTCACCCAGGTACTTGATTGCCATGCACGAGCACTCCATGTGCCATCCCGGCCGTCCCTTCCCCAGGTCCGTCTCCCAGAACACCTCCCCGTCTTCGTCCTTCCACGCCTTCCACAACACGAAGTCCCTGGCATTCTCCTTGTCGTACTCGTCCTCGTCCACGCCCTCGGCTGACGTGCGGAGGCCGGCCACATCCAGCCGGGCCAGCTCACCGTACGTCGGGAAGCTCGGGATGGAGAAGTAGACCGAGCCGCCGCGCTTGTAGGCATGCCCGTCCTCGATCAGCTGGCCCACCATCTCCACCATCTCGGGAATGTGCTCCGTCGCCCTTGGGAACCGGTCCGCGGGAAGGATGTTCAGCGTATCCATGTCCTCGAAGAACGCCTTCTCGTACCGCCCCGTCAGCTCCTCCCGGGAGATGCCCTCGTCCCGGATTCGGCTGATGATCTTGTCCTCCACGTCGGTGATGTTCACGATGTGGTTGACCTCGTAGCCCCGGTAGCTGAGGTAGCGCTTGATCAGGTCGTACACGATGAACGTCTTTTGGTTCCCGATGTGCGCGAAATCGTAGACCGTGGGCCCGCAGGTGTAGAACCGCACCTTCCCCGGCTCGATCTCCTTGAAGGGCTCCTTCTGACGCGTCAACGTATTGTAGAATGAAATGGCCATAGCACAGCCCCGACGGTGAGGGGTTCAGTGAAGCTGAATGTGTGGAATGTGGCTCAGTGCAAGTCCGACACGACGAAGCCCCGGGTACCCCAGAGGAGCTCGAGACTACGAAACAGAACCTATCCGAGGGACGAGGGTGGCATAGCGAGCTGAGGTCTCAGAGAAGCGGGGCCAGGCCGAAGGAAGCGGTCAGCCATCAGCTTGCAGCACTCAGCAGGCCAACCGCAGTTTCCCTCTCCTGCAGGGGAGGGATGTCGAGCGCAGCGAGACAGGGAGGGGTCTGCGAGCT
>JASLMQ010000549.1 GCA_030746455.1 Candidatus Latescibacterota bacterium | reverse complement strand
GGTCAGCACGGAGACGCGCTCTCGGCCCTCTCGCTCGGAGAGGTACGCGGACATGGCGTAGTGCCCGATCGGGGCCGAAACCGGCTCTGCAGGCGACCACGTGACTCCACCGTCTTCGCTCCTGCTCGTCAGGATCACCTTCGGATCGTCGTCCCCCCCGCCGCTCAGGCGGCCCTGGCAGAACGCGATCAGGGTCCCGTCGCGTGTGACGACATACGACGGCTGGAACGCGCGACACACCACTTCCCCATCCACCTCGAGGCCCGGTTGGAATGCCAGGGACAGCTCACTCAGTCCATTCTCGAGCTTCCTCATCGGGTCGCTCCTTTAGCCTGATAGAGTCAAAACCTTACCACAGATACACACAGATAGACACCGATGAAGAAGCGTGGAGGTTCGAGAATTCAAGCACGGGACGAGGCCTGATTGGGGCTGGTCGAAGGTGGACGCAGGCAAATCCCATCTTCATGTGAGATGCCATATTGAACTGCCCGTCGACATCTGGTCGTGCACAAGGCACGTTCTGGGCTACAGTGGCCAGGTTCTGGCACCCCCTCATCAGCGTTCATCTGTGCTCATCGGTGGTTCCGCTTTTCGCTCTGGGGGCAGGACGCGATGCCCCCGCAAGCTCGTTCAATAGGCCCACCACGTCGTCATTGTGACCGGAGATGAACGTCGTGGCCAGCGCGCCACGGGCGTGCAACCCGTGCAGCAAGACGTCGATGCAACGCATCTGGTCTGTTAGGCCGGAGCACTTGGGCCACCCCGCCAGGAACTCGGCCGCCGGCAGTGGATTCCCGGTGTACAACGAGAGACCCTGGTTCTTCCGATTCCAGTCCTTCCAGGTGAAGCGCGCCCCGCAGTGGCCGCACTGAAGCCATTCCTTCCTGTTGCGCCAGCGGACTTGATACCGGGTCCATTCGACCGCATAGCCGCAGCTGTCGCACACGAACCGGCGCTCGCGTCTGGCACCCGTCTCCAGGCAGTCGGGACACACGTACACGGGTGGGGCATCGGGCGGTCCCCCATCGGCATCCAGCACCTCGGACACGGACGGCGGGACGGGTTTGGCCTCCTTCCCCTTGCCGCCAGGTAGCCGTTGGAGATCCCCTTTGTGGAGGCGTTCGCCGCAGTGGGGACACGGTAGCCGCACTCTCCCCTTCACCGAGGTCCGGTACTGCTTCCACGTCCAGCGGGATCCGAAGTCCGGGCAGTCGAGTGGTTTCTTGGCGCTCGACCGCATCAGGGCGCCGCAGTTGAAGCACAGCGGCCGGCCGCGCAACGCATTCCGGCAGTCTGCCCACGACACCGACCGACCACATCCCGAGCAGTCCATCCGGGGAATCCTGCGCAGGCTGTTCGGCATCGGGACGGCGTGCCGAGCTCTGGGTCGGACCACAGCCTTGCCGCAGTCCGGACAGGGCACTCGGCCGTTGGTCGCCCGCCACACGGTGATGACGTCTCTGCACCGCTCGTAGAGGGCAGTCCCCACCTCCGCCAGCAGATCGGCGTCGTCCAACCCGAGGCTGTTCCAGCGGGAGAGCGGACGGGTCTGGTT
>JASLMQ010000548.1 GCA_030746455.1 Candidatus Latescibacterota bacterium | reverse complement strand
CCCGTCTTCCCAGTTCTGGGCTTCGGCCACGCTGAGCATGCCGTCGCCGTTGCCACCATAGACGGTCCTGTCGTAGTCGGTGATCTCGAGCTCGGAGGGCTTGTAGAAGGCGTACGCGGACCCGAATGCGCCCACGATGGTGGCTAGGAACAGCGTGCCGTGCGCCTTCTTGCCCACGTAGAGGTGGCCCAGTCCAGGCAGCGTGGCGGAGAGGTAGGCGGCCACGAGGGGGTCCTTGTAGAGCTCGATTCTGCTCCCGGGCTCGAATGCGTCCCGACGCAGGGGGACCTGCCCCTCGGGGTCCTGCGCGTGGGCGTGGGAGGCGAGGGTCAACCCGATGGCGAGTGTGAGAAGCACGGTGGTGGTCTTCATGGCATGTCCTCCTGTAGAGCTGGAACTACGAAACGCGTCCCGGCTGCTGTCTACAGCCCCAAGCAGTGGCATTCTTACAGTCAGCCGGGACAGGCTCCAAGCGCGAAAAGTACGAGAATCAGGCCAGGATTAGGCCGGCCCGGCCTGGCCCGCTATCGTCCACCATGCGTCGCATGCCCCACGTGAGGGTATAAGTTGATGATATTATTGTGTTTGTTGTGATGGGAGACCCGCAGCAGGGGAGCAGGGACCGTCCGGGAACACTACATGTGTGGTGATATTGCGGCAGGGCTCGTGAGTCGTGACTCGTGGTTCGTGGCTCGGCACAATGCCACGGGCTTGCGGGCATCGCAGAGGGAGTCTGTGGATGGGGCGTCTAAAGGGCCCGGTCGGAGACCAACGAATCACGAACCACGATCCACGAACCACGGTGCTACACGGTACCTTTGATATTCACCCTGTGTTGGGCCATATTACAGGTAGCCTCAAACGAGGGCCCCACAGGGGCCGCGGATCAGGATCCCAGGGCCTCACAGTGGAGACGCCTCCCTGAAGGGGGAAGTGGAGTTGGTGACGCAAGAAAGGTAGCGGGTGCGAGATGGGTGAGAACCTCGGGAGAGACGAGAGCGATGAGCTGCGGGCCGAGGAGCTGGTCGAGCGGCTGATCGACGCGGACAGCGCGCTGCCGCAAGGGCTCAGGAAAGAGATTCTCTTGGCGGCTCCGCACTGCGTGCCGCACCTGGTCCGGGTGCTCACCGACGGAGATCTGCAGATAGAGGACGCGCCCGGGGCGGGGTGGGCGCCGATGCACGCCGCGGATCTGCTGGGGGTGCTGAAGGCTCCGGCCGGAATCAGGGCAATGATCCGACTGCTTCAGGAGACGGATCCCGTGTCGCTTCTGCAGAGCCGGGTGGTTTTCGCCCTGACGGCCTGCGGCGAAGCGGCGGCCGAACCGGTGCTTGAGGCGTGGGAACGCGCATCCGATCCGGATGTCCGGAATGCCTTTTGTGAGATCATGGGCGGGCTGGGCGTCCGAAGCGAGGCCATCTTCGAGGCCCTTCAGCGAGGGTTCGAGGAGCACACCCAGCTGGGTGCCATAGCGCTTGCGGATTACGGGGATCCCCGCGCGTTGCCCATCCTGGCACAGGCGCTGGATGACTTCGAGGTGGTTGACGGGGCCATTACGCCGTTCGACAACCAGGAGGTGATCGAGCTTCACGAGGCCATCGAACGGCTTGGCGGCGAGCTGACGCCGGCGCAAGACGAGAAGCTGGAACTGGTTCGCGCGTTTCGTGAGGCGGCCGCGCCGATGGCGGAGGAGTTCCTGAAGGACAGATTCGGGGACAGGGAGCTCCCGTCGCCACCGAAGCCCGGTCGCAACGAACCGTGCTGGTGCGGCAGCGGGAAGAAGTACAAGAAGTGCCACTGGAAGGTGGATCGAGGGAAGTAGAGACCTGGGCCTCCGATGAGCGGCGGAGGAGGCCGTGGCACACCACGTGTGATAGGAGGCACGGGGGGAGTCTTGAGAGTGGGGAATCTGGCCCGGTGACAGGCCCTGACCCCTGGATGTCCTGGAACACCAGAGGCGTACACGAATGCTTCAGGGGTCCTATCCGAGAGGTCCGGGGTTCTGCCGGGCTGAACCTCAGACGGGTGCAAGGCCAGGGAAGGAAGACCAGCCGTTCAGGCAGCCGGTGCCTGACGCAAGCGGCAGGGCGGGCTCTCTCCCACGAAAGATCGCGTGGTGGACGCACGAGGGTTCAGTGCTCTACGGGCTCCGGTCCCGACCAAGTACGACCTTGCTTGGGCCTAGAGCGGGAGCTCCCACCCCCCGTCCCCCACCGGGTCTCCCTTGGGAAACATGCATCAATATCCCCTTGACATACGGTGTTCGGCAAGGCATAGATAGCGCAGAGCCGGTTGCAGCTCGCGAGGGGTCCGTTCGACGCTCACGGTGTTGAGGCCGGGCTTGCCGCTCTTGTCCACGACCGAGCAGAGGGGGTGCCGAGTTGAAGATCTACATCAAGACAGATCTGGAGTGCGCTGCTGGCGTGGCAAACTTCGAGGAATGGACCCGGCCTGGCACAATCCACTACGACCTGGCCAGGAAGCTTCTGACTCTCGAGGTCAACGCCGCGGTTGACGGGTTCTTCGAGGGGGGCGCCACCGAGATCCTGGTTGTGGACGCACACGGACCGGGCGGGATCAACATCGAGCTGCTGGATCCCCGGGTGGAGTATCTCAGGGGATTCGGCGAAGGGCCCTATCCGCAGTGTCTCGACGACACGTTCGACGCGGCTGCCTGGGTGGGCCAACACGCCAAGGCCGGGACGGAGTACGGACACCTGGCCCACACTCAGAGCACGGTCTACCTGGACCTGACGGTCAACGGGGTGTCGATCGGGGAGTTCGGACAGTTCGCCATGTGTGCCAGCGAGCTTGGGGTGCGGTCCATCTTCGGGTCCGGCGATGGGGCGTTCGCGGCCGAGGCGCGGCAACTGGTTCCGGGCATCGAGACCGTGGCGGTCAAATGGGGTGTCCGGGCAGGCACGGGCAATGACCTGACACAGGAACAGTACACCCGGCTCACCACAGGGGCGCGTCATCTGCATCCGGTCAAATCCCGTCGACTGATCCGCGAGGGAGCGCTACGGGCGATCAACCGGGTGCGTTCGGAGGACTTCGGGATCATCCCCCTGGAGGCGCCGTTCGAGAAGGTGGTGAAGATGCGTCCGACCGAGGATGGGCCCTACAAGACGGTCGCATCGGTGACCCATCCGACGAGCGTGATTTCGGTGATGAACATGCATGGGGAGGCCGAAAGGCTTGAGGAGTAGGCGCTTGAGGAGGCCGTGCCAGACCACATGTGCTAGGAAGGGGAAGGGAGGCCGGGGAATCTGGCCCGGTGGTAGGCCCTGGCGCCGTACCCCGGGTCCTGATGGTGCAAAACCTTGGCGCCTGGTGCCGGCCAGAAGGCTGTCGGGGTAGAACAGGCTTGCGGCTGCCCACCGAGATCAGCTGCCAGGCCGGACTCTGTCTTCTGCCCGGCGAAGGGGTCGGTGCTGACACGCCCGGAATGCCATTCCCTCCTTGCTTTGCCGTCCTGCCCACCCTATCTTCCCGAATGAGTTCCATACCATAGCTGGGTCCGGGCCGGGACGCGGTGACCATTGTGAGACTCGGCTGTGGGGCATGCCTCGGACAGACGAAGTGTGCCCTTTCTGCGTTGGAGATTGGCGATGAAGATGCGTTGCAGGAGGCTTGTCCACGTGAGCGTGCTCGCGTTACTGGGGTTGGGCCTGGGAGCCGCTGAGTGCCAGGCGGCAGAGCCGACACTGGCGCGGCTGTCCTTCTGGGTACCGCCAGGGCGGATTGAGGAATTCGAAACAGCCTACTACGAAAAGCTTACACCTATTCTGAAAACTCACGGGCTGGTGGAATCCACACAACGTAGCCGCGCGACCGTGGACAGTATCTTCAGTCGGCTATTTGAGCTAAATGCACCATCCGAGATCACACCCAAGCGGAGGGCTCTCCGAAAAGACCCTGCCTGGATCCGAGCGCGAAAGCATCTTGGTCTCACTTTCAGAACCACGCGGCGTGACAGCCTGATACCTGCCACGTTCAGGATTTACGCTATGCCTGCAGGGAGTGGCGAGACTGTGGCAGCCGGACCTGGTAGAGACTTCAGGGCAGGGGTTGGCATTCAACAGGGGGCGTGGCAGACCTTTGGGATACCGGACGGGCTTTTACATTCGATGGTGTGGTCTATTTCCCAGGATGGCAAGGGGTACATGTGGTTCGGATCACCAAACGGTGTGAGCCGGTATGACGGGAGAACTTTTACCACTTTTACCAGGGAAGATGGTCTTGCGCATAGTTGGGTGGAAATCATTGTCCAGGATAGAGATGGGAATCTATGGTTTGGTACAGGCGACGGCGTGAGTCGGTACGATGGAAAAACGTTCATCACCCTGTCCGCGGCAGATGGATTGGCCGCCCGCCAGGTCACCTCAATCTTGCAGGACAGGCAAGGCGACTTCTGGTTCGGTACCTACGGCGGCGGAGTCAGCAGGTACGATGGAGAGACCTTCACCACCTTTACAACAGAAGATGGGTTGGCAAGTAACATTCTGTACTCGATCTTCCAGGATCGCGAGGGACACCTCTGGTTTGGCACTTCAGGGGGTGGTGTAAGTCGGTTTAGTGGCAAATCCTTTACTAGCCCCAAAATAAGCGTGTTTACCGAAGGTACTCAGCCGAGGTCGCTAGACGCGAGAGCCAGGTGACGTAGGCGGTGGATTTGGTGTTCAGGAGCTTCGGTTTCGGTGGAGAAGCAGTGGTTCACGGCTTGGTTCGAACCGGGTCTTGGGTGACGGGCAAGACTACTCCCCAGCTCTCTCGGCGAGGATTGCGAGGGAGTGACCAAGCGTGCTGTTCGCCTTCGCTCAGGCTATGGGATAGCGCTTCAGCCCGTCTATGCGGAACTGAAGGTGGTGCGTTCGATGGTTTGCCAGGCGCTGAAGAGCCGGTCCAACGTCGGCTGGTAGCCGATGATTCGTATGACGATGCTCCTGGCACGCTTAACCACGCGACAGGGGATCAGGATGATGCTGTGGAGGAAGCGCCGGAACTCCATATGGATGTAGGTCCGCCGGTCGTTCTTCAGATGCATCATCATCGCAAACCATGCCTTGATGTTCCAGGCCAGAGCCGCCATGACCATGTAGGCCCAGTTGCTGAGCAGGTCATACATCGGCACCCGCAAAGCGCTGACGCCGTTCTTGAGTTGCT
>JASLMQ010000547.1 GCA_030746455.1 Candidatus Latescibacterota bacterium | reverse complement strand
AAGGGCGTGGAGCATTCGGCCTATCTGGGGCAGACCAACCCGGGCTACCCCTTCGCGATAGCCGGCGGCCACATGTCCATGCGGACCTTCCTGCTTCTCGTGACGGATCCCGGATGCAAGCCCGAGTCGGCCGACTACTGGGTGGAGCAGATCACCCAGGTGGGCTGGGCGGCGATCGCCAAGGACCTCTACGGTGGATGCCTGTTCGCTCTGGCTCCGCCGCCTCAGGTAGCTGAGGCGATCGAGTCTGTCTACGGGGTCCCAATGACGGCAGAACGCCTGCTGGACGCGACACACCGAGCGCACATCCTTGGGTTCGCTCTGGAACAGAAACAGGGGATCACAGCAGAGGAATACGGGATGCCAGAGGAGGTCTTCGTGGGGGAGCGGAAGGGGGATCTGCCTGGCGCTCATTTCCTGACTAAGGAGCTGTACGAGGAGATCCGAGACCGGGTGCTCGCGCAGTATAAGATCGACGCCCAGGGGTTCGGATACGGGGATCACCTGAAGGGATGGTGATCCGGGATCAGGGAACGAAAGACGGGCGGAGATGGATCATCTCCGCCCGTTGTTCATGTGGACAAGTGCCTCTGCCGGAGGACCTGCCTGCCGAATTCGATCTCTAGGCCATTGCATATTGGCCGAACGTGCGCTTCTAAGCTCGACCTCGCCGCACCTGAGTCTGCGTCCCGCCAACAGTGCGGCGTAGATGGGTGCACGACCCTCGCCGTGACCCTCGAACCTGACGAATCCCGCGCGCCCGGTCAGCTCTAGTCCGCCGACCACCGCTTTCCGTGTAGAGCCCGGCATCGTTTGAACGAAGAGATCGGTGTATTGGGATCCATCGCGAGCGAACGTGGCTTCGACGGCGACACCGTTCCCCGATTCCAGGGGAACGCATCGGGCTGAGTCGAGGAGCCGAACAGAGCGGTAGGGCTCGTGCACCGCAGTGAACCGGGAAACGTCCTCGGCACGCTCGATCAGGATCTTCGCCCGGTACGGGAAGGGAACATTCTCGATTCGGGTGCCCGAGGTGGTGAAGGCCCTGGCCGCGAAGTCCTCCTCCGACGGACACTCGGCGAGGGTGACGTGAGAGGGCGCGGCATCCAGGATGTTCGTGCGCAGCACGCGTTCCTGCTCGAACCGCCAGGATACCGAGAAGGGCTGGGAGACCGCTGTCCGTCGCGCGCGACGGAGAGGCTCAAGGGGATCGGGCCACGGCTCGAGGGATCCCAGGCCCTCAGAGTCAACGCGGTCGCCTGCGGCATGCAGGGCCCAGGTGTGAACGCCTTGGCCGGCAGAGGCCCAGAACAGGTCGACCAGGTAGCACTCCCGCTCATCGATGGGCACGAGGGCGAGCAGCCGACGTCCTTCGACGCCGGGCAGGCCGGCTTCGATGGCGTGCAGGCTCGGGCCGGTGAACCAGACGGTTGGTGTGGCCCGGGCCGCCTTGTGATCGCCGAGCTCGAGGACGAGATTGTGCGCCAGCGGAGAGCGGGCCCACAGCCGGATCCAGTCGGGCCGGTACTTGTAGCCCATCTCGGTGACCATCAGCATGCCCTTCGACCACAGGCCGAAGTTAAGGAAGTCGGCGTGGTGGTGGCCCAAGGGGCGGCCGTAGTCCAGGAAGGCCATGGTGTGATCGGCCTTGGATGGCCCGTGCCGAAGGGCGCCGAAGCGCAGGCCCTCGAGCAGAGAAGAGGTCTCTGCGTAGGGCTGCCCTTCGTGGGCGCGGAGGCCGTCGGGGGGACGATGGAAGAGCGAGAAGCGGTTGCCCTTCGCCAGGACGGCCCCGAACTGCTCGCGCATCCGGGTCAAGGACCTGAGATCGCCGAGCCGGTGGTAGGCGATCTGCGAGAGCTCGACCTCCCAGTCGCATCCCCAGGTCCCGATGTGGCTGTCGTTGATGGCAGCAGGGATCCGATTCGGATAGGTCGTCTCCAGGGGCCAGGTGTAGACATTCCGCAGGAGGGCGCACTTCGTGTCGACATAGACATCGAGGCCGGTTCGTCCGCGGAGGATCTCGGCAATGGCGGTGAGAGGCTTGAGGTGCTGCATGGCGTAGCTGAAGGAGCCCTGGACGAAGGCGCCGTCTTCAGGGAAGAAGACGAGGCGACCCAGGCCCCCGCAGAGGTCGAGGAAGAGCCGATGGAACGAAGCCAGGATGTCACGCTCGTCCAGCATCGTGGCAGCCAGGGCGATCGACTCCCACGAGTGGCTCATGTCCTGGATGTTGCGGCAAGATAGGTAGCCCCCCGCTTCGAAGGCGTCGACGAAGTATCCCATGGCACGGCGCACCAGGCCTTCGTCAATAAGAGCGAGGTCGGCTTCCGAGAACGCGCCGCTGTCCCTTACCAGGTCGTAGGTGAGGAGCATCTTGGAGACGCAGAGCCCGTCGCGGAACTTCCACCCGTCGATCCGGCCGTAGTAAGGGTGGGGCGTCCGGAGCCAGACATTCCGGTGGATGGCGTTGAGCCGATAGCCCTTGAAGACCTCGGCAAACCGGCGGATCACGGCGGCTGCGCGATCTGCGTGGATGCGGTCGCCGGTGAGCTGGTAAGACAGGCCCAGCAGATCGAGCTCCAGGTAGAGATGGCGGAGCCGGAACGAGCGCATCGCGCCGTAGAGGTCCCAGTCCTCGGACCGATCGGGGTCCTCACAGCGCCAGGTCATCTGGCATCCGGTACACCGCAGCACCTCACCGCGCTCGAGGACTTCGGCGCCGGCGAAGTGCGCGCCGCACTCGGTGCAGTGGCCCGAGACCAGAGGCGTCTTCTCCGGTACGAGCGATGAGAGATCCTCGGGAGAGATCCCGTAGAGCTCGTTGCTCCTCTCGATGATCTCGTCAAAGACGTCGCGCGCCCAGGAGTGCCGTTCGGCATTCTCCCGAGCGCGCTGGATGTCCTCGGTGCGGTAGACGGTGCGGAGACCGCGACGCCCGCTCTTTGGGCTCATACGCTAGGCATCCTCCAAAGCGTCAGTATCCTCAGCGAAATCCAGCGCCGCGGAGTTGATGCAGTAGCGAAGCCCGGTCGGCTGAGGACCATCGTCGAAGACGTGACCGAGGTGGGCGTCGCAGCGGCTGCACTTCACCTCGGTCCTGACCATGCCGTGGCTTCGGTCGGTCTCGGCGTCGACCCGATCCGCCGAGATGGGCTCCCAGAAACTCGGCCAGCCGGATCCGGATTCGTACTTGGTGCTCGAGCTGAAGAGCTCTTCACCACAGCAGATACAGAGGTAGGTCCCCTTGCTCTTGTGCTGGTAGTACTTGCCAGTGAATGCCGACTCGGTGCCCTGCTTTCGGGCGACCGCGTACTGCTCAGGGGTGAGCTGCGACCGCCATTCGGAATCCGTCTTCTCTACCTTCTCCTTCATAGGTCCCCCGTAAGGCTCAGCG
>JASLMQ010000546.1 GCA_030746455.1 Candidatus Latescibacterota bacterium | reverse complement strand
GTCCGCGCGCTGCTGGTCGGTGATGAAGAGCAGCACATTCGGTTTCGTCTTCACGGATTGGGTCCTCTCAGATCTCCGGCGGTTCTGTCGATCTTGCCTATCTGTAGTTGAGCTTCCATAGGCCCGCCCTTCGATGCTATCCTGGGTCCGGGCGAAGCCCTCACCCAGGATCACTCAGGGAGACGGGGTTGGTGCGCTACAGGATTCGGTGATGGCCGCAGGCAATCGTTCTGCTAGAAGCCCTTCCTGAATAGCCGCGCTTCGAAGGCCTCTTGGCCAACTTGCCACGACCCAAAACCCGTCCACACCGAGTGCCTGAATCGCCCCGTCGGGGCGGTTCAGGTGTATCGAGGTGCAGGCATGGAGAGGCCCAACGCCCCAAGACCTATTCCTTTCCTGTTCACGTTTCTCGGAGTTCCGCTCTCAGGCTCTACTCCCAGTCCACCCGCACGATCCGCCACACGCAATCCATCGACACCGGCACGATGACTTCCTCCTCCACGACTTCGTGGTCGACGGCCTGTCCGCGCATAGTAACCCCAGCCGGCCTGCGGTCCCCCGCGTCCACGTGCAACGTCACCTCCATCCGAGGCAGCGGACCCACGCTACGCGCCCAGGTCTTCTCGCCCGCGATGCCGATCACCTCTTCTCCGGCATGGTGCACGAGCGCCGACCAGGTCGTCCTCTCGTCCGCATACACCACCAGCTCGATCCGGCCCCAGGGCGAGTCCAGGTACGCGCGCCTCCGGAACCCCATCCGGTCCAGCATGCCCGAGAACCACCCCGCCTGCGGCCACGTCCCCTGCTGGGCGTAGTCGCTGAAGAGCGATACCCTCAGCGACCAGGCACAACCGTCGCCCACCGTGTTGCACGTCAGCACCGGGAACTCGCTGGGCTCGTCGCACGCGGGGCCGATCCCCCATCCGTACAGGTGACCGTGCCGCGCATCCCACGCCGGTGTGGCAGGGCAGACCATCCGCGCGCCGGCGAGCGCCCCCTTGTGGAAGTCGCTCCGCACGAGCACCTCGGGTTCGTCTTCCCAGGGCGGGAGGTAGATATGGTCCTGCCAGGGATCGTCCAGTGGCTCCACACCCAGCCAGTCCAGCGGCTTCCCGTCTACGGTCGGCGCACTGCCCACCACCAGCAGGTTCCCTCCCTTCTCTACGAAACCGAGCAGGGCCGACTCCGTCTCGGGCTCGATCGCCACCATCTCGGGGATCACCAGCAGCCCGGCCCGGTCGATCCAGTTCCGCAGGTAGCACTCGCCCACCACCGTGAAGTTGGCCCCCGCATCGAGCAGCAGCCGGTGGGCCCCCCCCAGGGTCCCGTCGATGGCGTTCCTGACATTCCAGTTCTGGTACCGGCTCATGTCGGTCCCATAGGTCACGCTCGTCCCGTGCAGAACCAGGATGTCGGGCGCCATGGCCGTGCCCTCCGGCGGCATCTCGGCCTCCAGGCTGTCGTGCAGGTTCGACAACACGGAGAGCGCGTGGCGCGTCCGCCTGTCGAGCCGGTTCTTCGGATGGAGACGGTCGCCCATGTAGAGTCGCGCGTTCCGAACCCAGGCCGTCGTCGACACCTGTTCGAGCAGCTGATCCGGCGAAGGGCTCCAGTCCCCCCAACCCAGGTTGAAGATCGTCGGCATCACGTCCGCCGTCACGTCCGCCGTCGACCCGAAGGCCGCGTTGAGAGAGGTCGTGGAGATCTGGGGACCGTAGGTCGGCGGGTCGAGCGTCAGGTCCGTCACGCCATCCGGCAGAGGCTCCGGATTCGGCAGGCTGCCGATCTGGTTGAACCCCACCTTCGCATCGGGCAGCCCATCCTGAACGTAGGACCCCACGCGCCCCAGCAGCTCGTGGCCCCGGTCGTGCCGGAACTGTCCGTAGGTCGCTTGCAGCGAGTCGTCCAGATCGACCGGGATCTCCTTACCGGTGGCCGCTTCGAAGTCCCGCTTGCAGCAGTCACAGTAGCACGGCCGCAGCGCCCCCATCGTGTCGAAGAAGAAGCCGTCGGGTTCGTACCCCTCGATCAGCTCGGACAACTGCGGCAGCATCAGCTCGTTGGTGTACGGCGTGAACGGACACACCGAGATGTAGTG
>JASLMQ010000545.1 GCA_030746455.1 Candidatus Latescibacterota bacterium | reverse complement strand
GCCCAGCCGGTTTGCGAGATCGTTCTCGGTTTGCCCCTCCTCCCGCATTCGAAGCGCGACCGCCACCGAGTGCTCCTTTATGGCCTCGTGGGCCTGTTCGCGTCCTGCGCCCCGTTGGACCGACTCCATCAACAGTGTTGTCGTGGTCAGGAACGGCATGTACCGATCGAGCTCGTTCTGAATGACGGCCTCGTAGACCCCCATCTCGTCCAGCACGTGAAGCATGGTCTCGAGCATTCCGTCGAACGCGAAGAAGCCGTCCGGCAGCGCCACCCGCCGCACCACCGAACAGGACACGTCTCCCTCGAACCACTGATCGCCCACCAGCGTCCCCAGCATATGGACATAGCCGCCCAGGATCGCCTGGAACCCGTTCACCCGCTCGGTGCTGCGTGTGTTCATCTTGTGGGGCATGGCCGATGAGCCCACCTGCCCGGCCGCGAACCCCTCCGTGGCGGTTTCGCCTCCCGCCATCAGGCGGATGTTGCGCGCGAGGTTGGCCACCCCGCCGCCGAGCCGGAACAGGCAGCTGAGCGCCTCGAAGTCCAGGCTGCGGGGGTAGACCTGTCCTGTCGCGTTGAGCTCGCTCTGGAATCCCAGATGCGAACGCACCTTTTCTTGCAGCAACGCCAGTTTGGTCGGATCGCCGTCGAGGAGGGTCAGCTGGTCGAGCCCGGTGCCCACCGCCCCCTTCAATCCACGCAGGGGGTATCGATCCAGCAGTCCCTCCAGCTGCGCGAAGGCGTGCAGCATCTCCTCCCCGAACGTGGCCAGACGCTTTCCCATCGTGGTGGGCTGCGCTGCCGCATAATGGGTACGCCCCACGATCACCAGATCCCGCCACTGGGACGACCGCTCGCTCAGGCGAAGCAGCAGGGTCACATACTTGGTGCGGATGCACTGGAGCGAGCGAAGGACCTGATACTGCTCCACGTTGTCGGTCAGGTCCCGGCTGGTCATCCCCTTGTGGATGTGCTCGTGCCCTGCCAGCTCGCAGAACTCCTCGATACGGGATTTCACATCATGCCTGAGCGCCGCTTCCCGCCGGCCGATCGATTCGAGATCGACGTCGTCCTTGACCGATTCGTACGCGGCGATCGCCTCTTCCGGGATCTCGACGCCCAGCTCCCGCTGCGCCTTCATAACAGCGATCCAGAACTCGCGCTCGAGCACGATCCGCCCCGCCTCGGACCATATCTCCCTGATGGGCGCGCTGGCGTACCGGCTGGCCAACACGTTCGGTATCTCGGACATGGTATTCCTCACTCACGTATAACGTCGATCCATCTTCGTCGTCGACGGTTCCTGCACGATGGTTCTCAGGTCACTCCCGGGCCCGGCCACCGGATCTCGCGGTTCCAGTCCGCAAGGTACGGGGCTGCCGCTTCCCGCCACTCGGGCGACCGCGAGAAGTCCACATCCGCCACGGCAACGCCTTCGCCCGACGCCACCTCCGCCAGGATCTCTCCCCACGGGGCGATGATGGCCGACTGGCCGACCCCTCGGAGGTAACCGGAGGGATCACAGCTGCCGCAGTGGTTGGCCGACGCCAGAAACACGGAGTTCTCCAGCGCGCGGGTCATGCACTGCGCCCTGTAGGCCATCGGAGAGTAATTCCAGCGCTCGCAGTCGTCCGTCGTCACCCAGGCGGTCGGGTGCAGCAGGAGCTCCGCCCCATGTTCCACGAGGCCGTGCACGTACTGCGGGAAGATGTAGTCGTAGCAGATCAACACCCCGGCGCGGCCGAGGGCCAGGTCGACCAGGCAGGCTTCGTGTCCCCGTGACAGCACCTCGCGCTCGCCGAGGTAGAGGTAGACCTTGCGGTAGCGCGCGATCAGCTCACCATCCAAACCCAGCACCACGGCCGCATTGTAGGTCTTGTCCGTCTTCGGGTCCTTTTCGGCCATCCCCGCAACAACGTAGAGGCCACGGTGGGCCGCTGCCGCGCCCAGCCGGTCGGTGGTCGGTCCCGGAACAGGCTCCGCGAGGGCGTCGATCTCCTCCAGCGCAAACCCCGTGCTGAACATCTCGGGAAGCAGTACCAGCTCGGCCCCCTGGCTTGCCGCCTCGCCGATGAGCTCGCAGGCCTTCGAGACGTTGGCCTCGACATCGCCCACCGCGCAGGAAATCTGCGTCACCGCAAGCTTGGGCACGTCGCAGTCCCTCCAGATAACCGACCCACCGCCACCTACAGGATTTCGTCCGCGTACGCGAACAGAGCCGGCGTGCCGCCGGTGTGCACGAAGACCACGCTCTGATCCCTGGTGTACTGTCCTTTGCGAATGTGATCGATCAACCCGGCGAAAGCCTTTCCGCTGTAGATGGGCTCGAGGACCAAACCTTCGTTCTTCGCAGCCAGCATCACGGCCTCTCGTCCCTGGGGCGTCACCATGCCGTATCCCGGACCCGCGTATTCGCCGTAGCACTCGAAGTCGCCCGCCGCGAATTCCAGATCCAGGTCCAGAATCCTGGCCACCTCGTTCGCCACCTCGGCGAGGTGAACCGCCTTCTGCGCGTTGTCCTGAGGACTGGGACTGACGCCCACGACCCGCAACGGAATACCCAGAGCCCGAGCGCCCACGGCGATCCCCACGTGCGTGTGGACCCCGGCGCACATGTACACGGCGTCGGGCTGGATGCCGCGTTCCTGTAGCTGTCCCCTCAGCTCCAGGAAGCCATCCACATAGGACACGCTTCGCAGGTGGAATCCGTCGCTGCTCGTGTTGTAGACCTTGTGCCCCTCCGACTCCAGCTGCTTGATGACCTCGTCCTTGTGGCCTTCCTCCTCCCCAAGGCGCACGTCAGCCCCGAACATGTGGTCCAGGAGCAGGTTCCCGTTGACCGGGTCGGAATGGGCGTCCTTCTTCCCGACCATCACCGCCTTCAGACCCAGCCGGGCGGCAAGCGCAGCTGTCACTCGGGACTGATTGGACTGAGACGCGGCGCCGTGGAGGAGCACGTCGTAGCCCTCATCGATGGCCGGCGCGCAGGAGTACTCGAACTCACGGACCTTGTTGCCGCCAAAGGCGAGACCCGTCTGGTCCTCCCGCTTCACCAGGATGCGTGGGCCGCCGAGCGCCTCCGACAGCCTGGGGCAATCCAGCAGGGGGGTCGGAAGATCGGCCAGCGCAAGTCGGGACAGGCCGTCCAGACGGGCTCTGATTTCCTCGACTGTGGCAATAGGCTTGAGCTCGGTCATCGGCGCTCCTTTCTCTTTCTACGCTCACGGATCGGCGGACGTGCAGGAATATAGCCCGCATCCAAAGGTGGCGCAATGGGTGTCTGGGCCTTTGGGCGTCGGCCTGTCGGTCCTATCCGTATGTGACGAATCGATAGATGCTCGAGACCTTCCGGCGGAGCTGGTACACCCCACCCCCCTCTCGGCTTCCGGCCTTGTTCGTGTTCCCTTCCACGGTACGGACGAAGGCCCCCTCCCCGCTTTCCA
>JASLMQ010000544.1 GCA_030746455.1 Candidatus Latescibacterota bacterium | reverse complement strand
GGTGTAGAACCCATTGTACCTGGCCACGACCCTGGCCAGTTCCACGATCTCGTCCCGTGTGGCGTTGCTGCCCGGAGTATAGGCGAGGCCGGTAGAAAGACCGAAGGCCCCGCTCTTCATGGCCTCGTCGACCAAGTCCTTCATTTCGTCGAGTTCGGCGCTGGAAGGGCGTCGACTGTCCCATCCCATGGCCGCGAGCCTCACGGTGCCATGCCCCACGATTGCGGCAATGTTGAGGGATGCACGGCGACTCTCCAGCCTATCCAGGTACTCGCCCAGGGTCTGCCAGGGTTGGATGCCGTGATCCTGGAGGCCTTGAGCGATCTCGCTGCTCTCCCGCTCGGACAGGGGGGCGGCGGACATCCCGCAGTTGCCCAGGACCTCGGTGGTCACTCCGCCCATCACCTTGCTGTCGGCGGTAGGGAGCTCGAGCACGGGCAGATCCGAGTGGGTGTGGATGTCTATGAAGCCGGGGGCCACGACCCACCCGGACGTCTCGATCTGCCGGGTGGCCTTCTCGGCTATCTTGGGACCGATCGAGGAGATCCGGCCGTCCGAGATCGCCAGGTCGGCGGTGTACTCGGGGTCCCCCGATCCGTCAATGATTCGGGCGTTCTTAATCAGTAGGTCGTGCATGATTGAACCGTCTGTTAGGTCTCAATATGGGGCCAAAGGCCCCTTGAGCTATAGGCAAGGGTACGGAGCCCCTTTCGAAGATTCTGAGTGTCGGCAGAGGGCAGAAGGCAGAGGGCAAAAGTGACACCAGCCTTCGGCCCAAGTGCAGGTCCCATCTGACCTCTCCCGTCTACCTTCTTGCCTCCTCGGGATCCGCTAACGGGACCAGAGCATTCCCCTGCCTATTCGAGTGTCATTGTGCCTAGGCCGAGGCCTCTGAGATCGGCCATGGCGCCAGCATCCTCCGCCTCGTAGAGCTTCCAGATGACCTTGAGGCCCTCGAGGCTGGATATGGGGTCGGTGAGGGGTTTGGCGCCGGTTTCGATGCAATCGATGAAGTGGGCCATCTCCACCTCGGTGTGCTTGACGTGTTTGGCCTCCATCAGCACGACCTCCTTCTGGCCGGGATCGTGTTCTCCGGGCACGTGCTTCTCGACGTCTCCGAGGTAGAGCACCTGGCCCCTGGCCAGGTTCATCTCGACCATGCCCTTCTCGCAGTGCGCGTGGAAGGAGTAGCCGAGCCGGGTACCCCGTGCGCCCCAGGTGCCGAAGTGATAGCCGAGCCTGCCGTCCTCGAACTCGATGCACACGTTGCTCGTGCCCTCCTTCTCCATCCAGGGGGTGCACAGGTTCGAACCCAGGTGGACGCCCCTGACCGGCCTGCCGAGCATCCAGAGCATCAGGTCGACGTAGTGGCAACCGTGACTGAAGAACTGGCCCCCACCCAGTGTGTCCGCCCGACACATCCAGTTGTCGGGGTCTCGCTGGGTGTGCTGTTCGGTCCAGATCGACAGCTGGAAGACCTCTCCGAAGTCCCCGCTGTCCAGGGCCTCCTTGAACCCGAGCACCAGGGGGTGGTAGCGCATACAATAGGCCACCATCAGGACTCTGTCGTTCCTCTTGGCGGCCCCGATCATGTCCAGGCATTCCTGCTCGGTGTTGGCCATGGGCTTCTCTACGAGGACGTGCTTGCCCGCATCGAGGCACTTGATCGTGACGGGATGATGGAGGTGGTGGGGCAGGACCACCAGCGTGGCGTCCACACGGTCGAGGATCTCCTCGTAGTCCACGGATACCACAGGCTTGTTGTCGAACTGCTCCGCCACGGCCTGGGCCTTCTCGATGTCGATGTCGACGCAGGCGGTGATTTCCACCTTGTCCAGCACCTCGCTCATCCGTGTGGCGTGGGACCTGGCCATGCCTCCGCATCCGATGATTCCCACCCTCGTCTTGGTCTGCATCGATGGTGTCTCCGTTGTTTGGGCGTTGTAGGACCTCTCCAGTTTGACGACGCAGCTACGCGTGCCGTTCCTCGAACACGCCGATTGCGGTTCGGGCAGCCAACATGGACGTCTGCACCCGGTTCTGGAATCCCGTGCGCATGCCTGTCTCGATGGTGAAGGCCGGGCCGTACTCGCACGCGCCGAAGTCGGCCAGGTTCAGGCCCTCGCCCCTTTCCTGAGGATTGAGCCAGTAGACGCTGCGCTGGCCCTTTGTGAAGAAGGAGCCCGGAAGGTACTCTTCGGGCATCAGTGCGGCCCCGGAATCGGTTACGGCGCCGATGATCGCATCGGCCATGCGCTTCTCCCACGCCTCGTCGTCGTCGTTCCGCTGGTGCCTGGCAGAGAACCAGAAGGCATCGCCACCGTGCTCGTGGAGGTCCAGCGTGAGGCCCGGGCGTATCTCGGCCATCAAATCGCGGGTACATCGGGGCTCCGAGGGGGCCCATCCCGTGTCGTGGAAGCGGTTGATGTGCAGGACCTCACCGTCAGGATCGACGATGAGCGTGTAGGCGCGCTGCAATGGGGCCGAGCCCTCCACGTCGTCGGAGCGTAAGGTGAAGAAGAGGCGCCGGCCTCTGAGGGCCTCCAGACCGGGCGCCTTGGCAACCGACCACCCGTGCATGCCGCGCGTGGCATACCCGTATTCGCCGATGATGGCTACGAGCAGGTCGTCCTCCTCGTGGAGCACTTCACCGTGATCCCTCAGGAATGCAGAAAGGTCATCGATGGATTCGAGGTCGGGCTCCTGCCCGAGCCCGAGGCTGAGCGCGTACCGGTAGCCGTTGAGGCCGATGGGGTCGCGGCACGGGAGGATGTAGGTCCTGTGTTCCGTGTCGAGGGTGTCGATGAGCTCGACCGCAGCGCTGACCCCGGCGTGTTCGGTGGAGTGGCTTCCCGCACTGATGAAGATGGCGGGCTCCCGATCGCCTCCGACTCTGACGGAGATGATGGGAGAGCCGTCGGGGGCGCAACCCAGGATCCTGGGCTCGTGGCCCCCGTCCCGAATGCGTTGGATGAGCTCGGCGTAGGAGTCGAAGATCTGCATGGGAAGACCTCCTCGGATGCGAAGCAGATGCAGAGAAGCATTTGGAATTGTAGAATGAGAATTGATGAATCAGGGATGAGCTTCGAGCCTGGCACGGGGACGGATTCCCGGGCGAACAGTGTGGAACTAGGGGGCGGAGGCGGCGTGGACGAAGGCCTCGAACAGGGCGAGGTGCTTCTTCCGCGCGGTCATGATCTCGGGATGCCACTGGATGGAAAGGTAGAACGGGTGGCCGGGATCCTCCAGGGCCTCGATCACTCCGTCGGTGGCGCGCGCCGAAACAACCAGGCCACGACCGGGCTTGTCGGAGGCCTGGTGGTGTGAGGAGTTCGTCTCGAATCTGCCCTCACCGACGATTGACGCCAGACGTGTGTTCGGCTCGACCACGACGGTATGCAGGCAGCGCTTCTGACCTTTCTCGGGCCGATGGGATAGCGGATCGGGCCACTGGGAGGGGATGTCCTGGACCAACGTCCCTCCGCGCTCGACGTTGAGCACCTGGGAGCCCAGACAGATGCCCAAGATGGGCATGCGGCGGCGATCGGCCTCGGCCAGGGCCTCGAACCAGTAGCTCTCCAGCCTCGGGTGAACCGGTCTGTGGGCTTTGTGCTTGCGCTGTCCGTAGCGCGACGGCGAGATGTCCGCTCCCCCGGGCACGAGCAAACCGTCTATCCGATCGACGAGGTCGCGGGCCAAGCGCGGGGATCGGGTGGGCGGAAGGAGCAAGGGGTTTCCTCCTGCCTTCTCGACGGCATCGACGTAGGCCGGCCCGACGGCGATGGCGCTCGCTCGATCCTTAGAGCTGAAGGAGGCGCAGATCCCGATGGTGGGTCGGCTTCGCCTTGTGCGTCTCTTCGGCATGCCTCGAGTCCTTTCCCGCTACAGACAAGGATGGTCTGGTGGGTGCTACTTGGGCTGTGTGTTCCAGACCAGGAGCGTTGTGTCATCCGAGCCGCTGACGACGATGCTGCCGTCGGGGGAGACCGCGAGCGCCCGGACGGCGCGGGTGTGACCCGTCCACTCACGGACCAGACGGCATAGGTGGGGTCCCAACAGGCCAGGCCTCGGCTGTCGCCTCCCGTGAAGATTATGCTGGTGGCGTGATCGTACACCAGGGCATGGATCGGTCTCTTGTGAGACATTTCACTCGTGACCCTACCCGTCTTCAGATCCCACTGGATAAGCCTCGAGTCGACGCCGGTGGATAGCGCGATGCTGTCGCTGCCGCAGAAGGCAACGGCCTCGACCCAGCTGCGATGGCCCCTCAGAGTTCTGACCAGGTCGGCCGATGCCAGATCCCAAAGCCTGACGGTGCCGTCGCGGCCGCCGGTCAGGAGGCGCCGCCCATCAGGAGAGACGGACAGAGTCAGGACGCCTCCCTGATGTCCTTCGAAGGCCGCAACCGGGTTTTGGCTGGTATCCGACCGTGCCCGTACCGATCCATCGTCGGCGCTGGTGAGGAGACGGGCGCCGTCCGGCGTGTAGGCCACCGATCGGACATATCCGAGGTGGCCGCGAAGCTCGCGCACCCGGGCGCCGTCCTCCCGGCGGTACTCGCGGACGATGCCGTCCTTACACCCGACGGCGATTCTGGCCCCGTCGGGAGAAATGGCGACGGCATAGGCTCCCAGGCGCGCGCCATCGATCTTGAGGCGTGACACCCCCGTCCGCACATCCCAGATCCGCAGGGTCCCGTCGCTGGAGCCGCTGACGACCTGGCGTCCATCGGGCGCGAAGGCGATGGCCTGAACGGCCTGTTCGTGGCGATCCCACTGCAGGCGGGATCTTCCGGTCTCCAGGCTGGTCTCGGCCACCATGCCGTGTCCATAGGATAACACCCACTTGCCATCGGGCGACACGGCCATCCGCCTGACATGACCGGCGTGCGGGACCCAACGCAGGAGTACCTTCTCGTCCTTCCTGTCCCAGCGGCGGATCGAGCCATCACGCGAGCCGGTGAGGATCTGGTCTGGATTGACGCAATACGCCAGAGAAGTGACGGCGCTCCCGTGGTGTCCCCTGTACTCGCCGATTTGTCGATAGCCGTCCAGCAGCCACTCGGAGGCTCCGTGGCGGCTGCCGACGAGCAAGCGGGTTCCATCGTGCGACAGCTCGATGGTCTTCGAGTAGGCCGTATAGTCCTCGAACCATTCGTTGAGCAGCCTGCCGTCAGAAAGGTCGTAGTGCGCCAGGATGGGGTGCCTGCCCGTTCCACCGGCGGCCAGCGCGGTCCTTCCACCGGGGCCATATATGCCTGCCCGAAAGCCGTGCATCGCGCCGTTGATGAAGACCCGTTCCTCTCCGCTGTACAGGTCCCATTCCTTTAGGGTGGGGGGAGTGGCGCCCGTGGTCAGCACACGTGTTCCGTCGGGGGAATAGTCCGCCGCGCAGAGGCCGGACTGACCCGTGTCCCAGCTCCTCAGGGCTTCCTGCCGCTCAATGTCCCACTCACGCACGGTGCCCGACCTGCCCGCGATGAGCAGAGTCTTTCCGTCGCCGTGAGCGACGACACTTGCGATCCCTCCCTTTGTGACCCGGATCCTTCTCTGGCGTTCGCCCTTTGCCAGATCCCATATCTCCACGTGGTCCCCGGGTGCCAGGACTCCCCTGCCATCGGGCAGATAGCAGAGATCGAAGACGCCGACCCTAAGGCGTGCGGTACCGAGACGCAGCAACGCGCCTTCGGGGAGCGGGTCTCCCAGGCGGTCCTGGGTCCGCGGGGCACTCGTCCAGATGAGCAAGATGGCCGTGATCAGTCCAATCCGTGTCGTCAAACGCACGACCTACTCCTCCAGGATCCGGTCGGGGCCGTAGACGTTGCGATACACGCGCGTGTTGCCGCGGGAGCGGACTTTCCGCCGTCCGGGGCCCGTAAACCAGTTGTGGTGGATGTCGGCACCCTGAGACGGTATCCCGCGGATGACGACGTGGCGCTGTCGTCCCTGGAAGGTGTTGTGGTGGATATGCATCCAGTCACCGGCGATGTTCGTGCCGTCCCCCCGGTCGCTGCCGCCGTGCATGTCGAAGTGGTGACTGATCGCGTTGATTCCGACCAGGTTCCACGCGGCCTCATAGCCCGCTCCCGGTGCTCCTGTCGAAGCAATATGGTGGCGACAGTTGTCGAACGTGTTGGCGATGATGCGAACGTCGCTGGAGCTCGTGGTCACGCCATATCCGAGGCCGCTTCGAGAGATGTTGTGGATGCTGTTGTGGTGTATGCGCACGTGGATGGCCGTGGAACTCACGCCCACGCCGGATACGGGGAAGTCGTAGATCTCGCAGTTGTGGATCTCGGCCCCGGAATGGCGGACAGCGAGGAAGCTCGACTGGTCGGCAACCGTCTCGGTGCCACCATATGCACCCTGGAACCGGAGGCCCGTCAAGCGTACGTCGTAACCGCTCGTTCGAAAGAGCGTGTGGGTTCGGCGCCAGGTGGTGAAGATGCGCGCGCCGGGAGAACCGTCCAGTCCTCTGGTTCCCGCGATGGTGACGCCGCCCGGGATCTCGATGTTCCGCTCGCCGGTCAGGTCGATCTCAGTACCGTGTGGCACGAAGATGACCTGACCTGTACCTGCAGACCTAAGGGCGTCGAGGAGGTCCTGCTTCGTTCGCACGACGAAGTCGCCATCGGTGAAGATGGGTGTGTAGCCCCTGCCTCCGCCGATGGGATTCCCGGTGGGGTTCGCCTCGCACCCGAAGGTTTCCTCAGGGCTTTGAGCCCGCGCGGAAGCGATCCACAGCAGAAGGACGAGAGCGCAGGGGAGCGCGAGGGCCTTCCGACGTCGTTTCACAGGCTTGTCCTCTATGTGGCGTGACGAGCTGCTGCTGCTGCCCGTCGAACCGATCTGCTCAGCTATGCCCGGCCCTTCCAGCAGGAGAGGCCAGCTTGGTGTGCGCCGTTCGGATCACGGTCTCGGAACGCGAAGGCGTAGAGCTCGGCGCTGCGGAGATGGAACCGCAGGCATATCGCCTGGGCAGCCAACCTGGCCAGGTCCGTCCCGGGGGGCCACGCTACAGGATGTCGCAGGTCATCTCCGCTGACGGGGAGGGATCGGACAATCGGGCGGCCGGCGGGATCCAGGACCTCGACTGCGATGGATCCGCCGGTAAACGTGGTAGCATTC
>JASLMQ010000543.1 GCA_030746455.1 Candidatus Latescibacterota bacterium | reverse complement strand
TCAGCCCCATGATCCTGAGACCGGACTTGAGCTTAATCCACTCGGGCTTGTCCGTGCTCCACTCCACATCGTCCGTGCGGTAGAATTTCAGCACCTCGGAGGCCTTCTGCCCTGTATGGTCCATGACGCGTCGAACGTCTTGATCGGTCACCAGCACGATGGGTTCGCGGCAGCAGTTGCCGCAGCAGGTGCAGCGGAATCCGAGCAGATGCTTCCATTCCTTGCCCATCACACCTCCTTTGATCTATGGTGTCTGGAGCCGTGCGACATTCGGCGTGGGGCCCAAACATACCGATCGGTTCGGGGTGTGTCAAGAACGGGGCCACCCCGCGTCACGATCGCGAATGGAGACCCGATCGAAACGCGGAGCGCCGCGCCGGGTTCGGAGTTTTGGCTTTCGCAGGCACGAGAGGCTGGTTATATTCCACTTCATCTCTCGCCAGCACATGCCGGACCCGGACCGGACGTGTCGGCGAGGCCGACGGATGCCCAAGGCGGACGGCGTTCTGCAGACGGGGGAGGGGATCGGTGGGAGCCACGCGTGAATCGGTGACGGCGAGATGACCGCGCTGGCGCTCAACATCGTACTGTCGGTCGCCTTCTTCCACGTCATCCGGGCCGCACAGGTTCGTGGCAGTAACATGATGGTGGTCGGGGCCGTCAACTACGTGCTGGCATCGTCGCTCTGTTTCGGAATCAGCATCGCGGAAGGGAACACGGCACTCTCACCGCCCACGCTGTTCTGGGGTGTCGTGCAGGGGTTGGCCTTCGTCTGCTCCTTCTTCCTGATCTGCGCCTCGATGAACCTGACCGGCATGGCCATCGCCACGGCGATCTTGCGGTTGTCCGTGGTGATTCCCGTACTGGCATCGATCCTCTACTGGGGCGAGGTGCCCAGCACCTACCAGGTTCTCGGCATTCTCGCCTGCCTCGCTTCGCTGCCACTGATTGGTACGCGAGCGAGGAATGTCGGGAAAAGCGCCGGCCTCGGGTGGCGCGAGCTGTGGATCCTGGGACTGCTCTTCCTGGGTCCGGGTGTGGCCAGGGTCGCCTCTAAGGGATTCGTTGAGGCCCAAGTGCCCGACGCTCGCACCACCTTTATGGGCGTTCTCTACGGCGTGGCGGCCCTGGGTGTGCTGGCTACCTTCCTCTCGCCCAGGCGGCGCAGATCGCTATCGGGCGGGTGGGACGGCGTCAAGATGGGCATCGTCAATGTGAGCAGCATCATCACCATGCTGGTCGCGCTCGAGCAGGTTCGAGGTGTGGTGGTCTTCCCGGTTCAGACATCGGCCGGCCTGGTCCTGAACAGCCTCTTTGCCGCGCTCGTCTGGCACGAGCGCCTCACCCGCAAGACGTGGATCGGCATGGGCGTGGCCGCCTTCGGGCTTGCCTTCGTCAATCTGGACTGACCGGGCTCCGTCGCACTGAAACCGACAGGTTGGCTCAGCCGAGTGAGGACAGGAGAAGCGTTTGACTGCCGAGAGACCGATCTATGTGTGTCAACACGCGGACCGCGTACCCCCCCTGGAGGGAGAGCTGTCCGGCAGCGTGTGGGAAGCGGCGGCAGAGATCGAATCGGCCTTCCACCTTGTCGGAACGACGTCGGAACGGTCCCGCTCGTATCTGAGTGCTCGGGCGCTCTGGGACGAGGAGGCGCTCTACGTGGCCTTCGACTCCGACCCTTCGCCGGTTCCCGTCACCAAATGCCGGCGGGACGAAGACCTCTTCAACGAGTGCGCGGTGGAGGTCTTCCTGATGGCCGGCGGGGGCTACTACGAGATCGAGGTGAACCCTCTCGGTGCGGTCCTGGACCTATACTTTCCGGATGTCGTGGAACAGGATTGGCAGGCCATGGCCGAGTATGACGTCGCAGGGCTCCGGTGGACCGTCAGTGAGATCGCCGGGGGAGGGCGCTGGTCCACGCGGCTGGCCATCCCGTGGTCCGGGATCCCCGAGGTGAGTCGGGGCGAAAGGGAGGGGCAATCCTGCGTGTTCGGGAACCTCGCCCGAAGCCAGATGCTCCCGAATGGAGAGTATGATCTGACCTCCTGGACGCCCACACGGGAGAGCTTCTGCGAGCCAGAGGCCATGGGCACCCTTGTACTTGCGCCCTGATGGTCGGGAGAAGTCGGGGATGGAAGACCTTGCCCACAGCGAAGCGACCGACCCTCTCAAGGCACCACACGACCGGTTCTGGACGCCCGCAAACCTGCTGAGCCTGTCGCGAGCCGTTCTGACCCTTCCTGCGGTCTGGCTCATCTACCTGGGAAGCGCCTACAGGTGGGAGCTTTTCGTCGTCGTGATGGTGATGGTCGTTTCGGATGTACTGGACGGCCATCTGGCCAGGCGCAGGGGGGAAACGACGGAGTGGGGGAGGATCCTCGATCCCCTTGCCGATAAGCTGGCCATCGATTCGATCGCGTTCGCGCTGTACTGGCTGAAGGGGCTGCCCCTGTGGGTCCTCGCCTTCGTCCTGGCACGGGACGCCGCCATTGTTCTGGCCGGGGTGTTGCTGAAGGCCAGGGGGCGAGTGGTGATCCCGTCAAATGTCTGGGGGAAGCTGACCACGACGGTGATGAGCGGACTCTTGCTCTCCTACGCGATCGACCTCGAGCCGCCCAAGCACCCCCTCCTCCTGGTGGCGGGCGTGCTCTTGATCGCCTCCTCTGTGAGCTACGGGGTGGGGTTTCTGCGGATGCTGCGGCGGGACTAAGGACCTGCTGGATCCCGGCCACCACGCGGACGGTCCGATTCTGGCTGTTCCGATCGGCAGGAGGAAGGCCCTGCGAATCAGCGTTGTTATCCCGACCCTGAACGAGGAGGGGGCGATACGGAGTTGTCTTGCGCAGTTCCAGCCCGCTGGGGACTTAGAACTCCTTGTGGTTGACGGCGGGAGTCGTGACGGCACGCGTGAGGCGGTTCGAGAGCGGGCTTCGGCCCGTCTGGTTGTCTGTGAGGAGGCCGGACGCTCCTTGCAGATGAACCGGGGGGCGGGCGACGCCTCGGGCGACGTTCTCCTGTTCCTCCATGCCGACACCATCCTCCCGGGCAACGGGCTGGACCTGATTCGTGAGGCGCTCGATGACCCCGAGGTGGTCGGTGGTCGATTCCAGCTCGGGCTCTCGGAGGGAGGCTGGCCGTTTCGGCTGATCGCGCTACTCAGCACGCTCCGGTCCAGGTTCCTGGGCATCACCTACGGCGATCAGGGCATCTTCGTGCGCCGCTCCGCATTCGAGCAGGTGAACGGCTATCCGCCGATCCGGGTCTTCGAGGATTCAGAATTCTGCTCCAAGGTCTCCGCGTTGGGCGCGTTCACGCTACTGGATGCCAGCGTCCACAGCTCCACGCGACGGTGGAGAAGGTGGGGCATTCTGGGAACCGTGGCCTGGATGTGGATCCTGAGGATCCTGTACCTGTGTTCCGTTTCTCCCGCGCGCCTGTCCCGCCTGTACCGTGACGTTCGGTGATGAAGGTGAGAAGATGGCCGATCCCGGATACCCGTTCCTGAGCGCTGTCGAGCTGGGGCGGCTCTACAGAACCGGTGGGGTCTCCCCGGTCGAAGTCACCGAGGCCATCCTCGAGCGCATCGAGACCCGCCAGGCGGAGACCTCGGCGTATATCACGGTCACGCGAGACCGGGCCCTGGCCGATGCGCGCGCCGCCGAGAACGCGCTGATGTCTGGCAACGACCTGGGGCCGATGCTCGGGATCCCCGTGGCGCTAAAGGACCTGTGTGAGACGGCTGGTGTCCGGACCACTTCGGGGTCCAGCATCCGCGCGGAATGTCTACCGACGCGAACCTGTACCGTGGCCAGACGCCTGGCCAGGGCCGGCTCGGTGCTTCTGGGCAAGACGAACATGGTGGAGTTCGCCTTCGGCCCCTTCGGCCTGAATCCGCACTATGATACGCCGCCCAATCCCTGGGATGCGGAGCGTGTACCAGGAGGATCCAGCAGCGGATCGGGTGTTGCGGTCGCCAGCGGGCTGGCCACCGCCGCGATAGGCACCGACACCGGCGGATCGGTTCGCATACCGGCCGCCTACTGCGGCATCACGGGTCTCAAGACGACGGTGGGGCGCGTGTCCCGAGCGGGGATCACGCCACTGAGTTTCACCCTCGATTCGGTCGGCCCGATGACGCGCGAGGTCGAGGACGCCGCGCTGATGTACTCGGCGATCGTGGGACGGGATCCCGAAGACCCGACGACGCTGATGCAACCGGTGGACGACGACGTTTCGAGCCTGAAGCTCGGGGCGACGGGCCTCCGGGTGGGTGTCGTGCGCTCGCCGTTTTTCGATGGGGCCGATCCGGAGGTCGTCTCACTCGTCGAGCAGGCCCTCGATGTGCTGACGGACCTGGGTGTCCGTCTCTGTGAAATGGGTTTCCCCGAGGCGCAGCGGGCCGCCGAGGAGGCCGACAACCTCCATTTGATCCGGGCCGAGGCGTTTACCTATCACCGTGGGACTCTCACCGACACAGCGCAGGACTACGACCCCCGCATTCGCAAGCGGCTCGAGCCCGGCGCCGAGGTCACGGCGGCCGATTACATCCAGATCCTCCAGCGCCGCGAGGAGGCTATGGCCCGGGCACGCCGAACCCTGGAGGATGTGGAGGCCGTGGTGGGTCCGACTATGCCGACCCCGGCTCCGCGGACAGCGGATCTGGACAGAGGCGAACCTGCGAGGCTGCACACGCGTCTGGTGAACTGGCTGGGTCTCTGCGCGATCTCCATCCCCTGTGGTTTCACGCGGGATGGGCTGCCGGTGGGGCTCCAGTTCATCGGTAGACCTTTCTGCGAGGGGACGGTCCTCCGGTTGGCCCACGCCTATGAAGATGCGACTTCCTGGCACTCGAGCCGCCCGCCCGGCTGCTGAGGCCGCAATCCACAACCGTGAAGCAAAATGACTTGGGAACCGCCATGCCAGCCAGAATCATGATTGCGAATGGGCACCAGGCCTTCAGGGAACGCCTGGTGAAGGTGTTGGAGCCCCAGGGCCACACGTTCGTCGTTTGCAGTGACGGCGACGAGGTCCGCAGCGCGATCGCCGATGGGCTCCCCGACCTCGTGATCGCCGACGTGAACCTCCCCGGCCTGGATGCGTTCGAGCTGGCCGAGCTGCTCAGGGCTGGCGCCCAGGGCAATCGGGCGCCCCTGATCGTGGCGGGGTCGGGCACGTCGTCGGATGAGGGAGACGAGTCCGAGCTGACCTGGATGGGATTGGCGGCCGAACCCGAGGCCCTTCGCGAGATGGTTCAGGCCAGGTTGTCCACGCGGGAGGGCCCGGCCGCGCAGGGCACCATCCTGGTCGTGGATGACGATCCGAGCATCCAGATTCCGTTGGGCAAGCGGTTGACGATGTCGGGATACAGAGTGCTTTCCGCCTCCGACGGCGAAGAAGGGCTGGAGCGGCTCGCCGAGGGTCCCGATCTGGTGCTCTGCGATGTGGATATGCCGAAGCTGGACGGATTCGGGTTTCTCGAGCGCAAAGGTACGGTCCCCAAGTATCGCGAGATTCCGGTCATTATGATGACGGCCCAGGCACGGGGGGCAGCCGAGGCATCGCGGGGCCTGGAGCTGGGCGCCAGCGATTACGTCCGGAAGCCATTCGATTCCCTCGAGTTGCTTTCCAGGGTACAGACGCAGCTGCGCATTCGGGAGGCCAATCGGCTGGCGACGGAGAAGCAACGAGATCTTGCCGTGATCGAGCTGGCCGGGGCAGCGGCGCACGAGATCAATAACCCGCTCTCTGTGCTGATGGCCCGTTTGGAGCTGATCCTCGAGGACATGTCCGGCGATAACCCGATGCACGAAGAGCTCAAGCAGATCGAGCGGCTGAGCCGACGGATCGCCGGTGTCGTTGAGAAGATGGGCCACGTGAGACGATACCAGGTGCAGCACTACTGTGGCGGCGCCAAGATACTCGACCTCGACCTGGCCTCCGCGGACGAGGACGAGGGCCAGGGCTGAGGAGTCCATGGGCAGACTGTACTACACGGAAGAGGGCAGGGCCCTGCCCTCACTGTGCGAGGAACTGACCACGCACCGAAGGGCACAGAAGGTACTTCGCCTGCCGGCGACCTCGACTGTGGGGAGGCTCTACATACTCGCGCGGGCGCGAGCCGGATGCACGTCGCCCCTACGGCTGGCCGTCAACGGAAGGGAAGCAGAGGCGCTCCAATCGGTGACGCCCGGTCGCTACCGGTGGTACGAGGTGGAGGTAGATCCATCCAGAATGGTCCCGGGAGAGAACGCATTCGAATTCTGGACCGACTCGACGGCCATGGACGCGTGGTCGCTTGCGATCGAGCCGGGACACGGACAACCGGAGAGCTTCCTGTCGGACGATGCGGGTAGGAGGTGGCGGAACGAACGGATGGCGTATCTCAATGCCGTCCGCGGTGAGTACGTCGTGCGGCTCAGGCTGGAGGAGGGGGAGGATCCGCCGCCGCCGCCGATGGTGTGGGAGACCCCGGATGGCCCCCGCGCCGCGTCGCTGCTGGAGAAGATGCCCCGTGACGCTCGGGACGGTGGCGACACGCTCGGACGCGTCCGTGCGCTTTCAGCGTGGCTCGCGTCGAGCTGGGAGCACACCAACTCGCAGCGCGCATCCCAGTACGCGCCCTGGGATGCGGAAACGCTCCTGGCGTGGGGGACAGGCCGGGAGGGTCACAACGGCAGGCGGCCTATCGCGATGTGCGTGCACTATGCCGCGGCCTTTGTGTGCTGCGCGCAGGCGGCCGGAATCCCGGCCCGGTGCGCCGTGCTCACGGAGGCCCCGAACGGGTGCAACGGCCACTTCGTCGCGGAGGTCTGGCTAGAGGAGTCCGTGAAGTGGGCTGTGGTGGACCCGAACGCAGACGCGCTCTTCGTGGCGGACGGCGTGCCGATGTCGATGGCTGAGGTCCAGGAGGCGGGAGGGAACCTGAAGGAGAGGATCCAGTTTGGGGCCGGGTCTCGATACCAGCGGACGTTCCCTCACATGGTTGCCTTCATCGCGGACAACCTGGAGAAGGGAATCTGTTTTGCCCATCGGAGCGTGTGGTACCGCTCCGATCTTCTGAGCCGTCCGGAGTTCTCGCCGCCCGGACACGGGTCTCTGGCCTACTGCGAGACCGGTCTGGTGTGGGAGGCGCGAGACCGGGACCGGGGATTCGGCATGTTCCCCTTCTTCGGCGATGAGGATTACTTCAGTTCGCCTCCTGGAGAGCGGGCTTCGTAGGCGGGCCCGCCAGGCATCTACCCGCTCGCGAGATCGACCCCGAGCTCGATCAGCTCCGATTTCATCTCCTCTCGCCTGTCCGTGCTCAGGTCCGTTCTTGGCGGGCGGACCCGCCCTCCGGCCAACCCGACAAGGTCCATGCCCGTCTTGACCACGGTGTCGCCGTGGGCCAGGCGCAGCCGCTCCAGGGGCGCGAGCCGCTCCTGGATTTCCACCATGCGCTGCCAGTCGCACTCCTGTGCGGCGCTGTGGAGCTTGAGCTCGAACGTGGGCGCGAAGTTGACATTCCCCGCTGTGAATCCCTCGATCCCGGCCTGGTAGCGGAAGTGGAGCACGCCGGGATCGTGCCTTTTGTTGCCGATCCAGACGAACCGGTCGCCCAGGCGTTTGATGGCATTGAAGAGATTGTGGGGAACGTGGCAGGGGTCTTTGATGCCGATGATGGCCTCGATCTCGGCGAGGCGTGCGAAGAACTCCGGTGGCCAGGACTGGGTGTTGTAGGGGAGGAAGGGGAGCGACGAGGCTTCGGACAGGGCGCAGAAGTAGGCGTGAACCCCTTCGAGGTCGTTCGGGACCAGGTTGCGGGTAAAGGGCGACATGGCCAGGAGCACGCGGGCTCCCATGCGCTCGTATTTCGGCGCGAGCGCCAGCGCCGACATGTAGTTGCCAGGAAGCGTAGGCATCACCAGCGCCTGCTCGCCCACGAC
>JASLMQ010000542.1 GCA_030746455.1 Candidatus Latescibacterota bacterium | reverse complement strand
CCAGGGCCAGCGGGCCGCCCAGCTGGTCCGCCAGATCCTCGATTTCAGCCGTCAGACGGTTGCCGAACGGAAGCCACTGGATCTGGTCCCGATCCTCAAAGAGAACCTCAAGCTGCTCGACCGGACCCTCCCGGAGAACATCGAGGTTCGGTCCGAGTTCGGCCGGGACGCCTCGGTAGTGGAGGCCAACCCGACCCAGATCCAGCAGGTGCTGACGAACCTGGCGGTGAACGCCCGGGACGCGATGCCCGATGGGGGTAAGTTCGATCTGGAGCTTTCGTCGCTCGAGGTGAAGCGCGGAGAAGCCACGCCCCTCCCGGGAATGAAGGAAGGTCGCTACGTGGTGTGGACGGTGTCGGACTCGGGGACCGGGATTCCTCCGGACGTGATCGAGCACATCTTCGAGCCCTTCTACACCACCAAGAACCCGGGCGACGGTACCGGGCTCGGGCTAGCCCAGGTCTACGGCATCGTGCAGCAGCACCGCGGGGAGATCGATGTGGAGAGCAAGGCGGGTGAGCGCACCCGATTCCGGATCTACCTGCCAGCGGTTTCGGTTCCAGGGCAGGCCGAGACGACGGACCCCGCGGACCTTCCCAGGGGCCAGGGGGAGACGATCCTGCTGGTGGAGGATCAGGCCGAGGTGCTCGAAGTGACCCGGAGCATGCTGCAGAGTCTCAACTACAGGGTGCTGACGGCAGGCAACGGCGAGGAAGGGGTGGAGGTGTACAGAGCCAACAGGGAGTCGATCTCGCTCGTCCTTACCGACATGGTCATGCCCGAACTCAACGGACTCGATATGCTGATGGTGCTGAAGGAGGAGGACCCCACGGTCCGGACGGTGATGATGTCGGGCTACTCGATGGATGAGGATGGGGAGGCCAGAGTACCGACAGGAGCGGAGGCACGGATGGAGAAGCCTCTCAGCGTGGAGACCCTGGCCCAGGTGGTGCGGGAGGTGCTGGACCGCGATCCGATGGACCCCAACGGGGGGGATGGACGATAGCGACTGAAGACCGGATGCGTTGGCCCGTCGGAATCTTCGCGGATATGCGCCAGCAGACGAAGGGGCGACCCACAGGGTCGCCCCTTCGTCGTTGCCTTGGAGCCGATCTCAGACGGTGATGCTGCGAGATTCCCTCCCTCAGGCGCGCTGAGACCTGAGGTCTCGAGTTCGGTCCAGATCCACCGAAGGGCCCCGGATATCGATCGCTACGCCATAGTCGCGCTCGGCAGCGGCAACGGAGACCTTGCCATTCCATACGTCCTCGAGAACGCGCTCGGGATCCCGCTGGCAAGGATCGCCCCACCCGCCCGCACCAGCGAGGACGTGGTGCAGGATGTCGCCCTCCTTGAGGGTGAGAAGGGTCTTCGCGGGGAGATCCCGTGCCTCGGCTTTGGGATTCAGGATGTTCCGGGAAGCCGTGCCTTCCTTTCCGCCGGAGAGCCCATAGGGACGGGACCGATGCCGATCGGACCGGATCTGGAGGGTTCCCTCCGCCTCGGCGAACCGGTACTCGCGAACCATGGCCAGCCCCCCCCGGTGTTTGCCGGGGCCCCCTGTATCGGGCAAGAACCCGTACTTGAGTATCTCAAGGGGGTATTCGGCCTCGACAACCTCAGCGGGATTGTTGGAGAAGTTGACGACCACGCTCGGGCAGCCGTCGATCCCGTCGCGATCGGGCCGGCCACCCCATGCCCCGAACAGGAACTCGAGGAAGACGAAGGGCGAACGGTCGGCGCGGTAGCCCCCGATGCTGATGCCGGTGTCGCCGCCGACCTCGCACGCGGGGACGGCCTTGGGCGCCATCTGGGCCAGGGCGCCGAGCACGGCGTTGGCCAGCCGGAAGCCGGTGAGACCCCTTGCCGCGACCGGGGCGGGGAGCACGGGGTTGACGAGCGTCGCCGACGGTGCCCGTACGTCGATGGCCCGAAAGAAGCCCGAGTTGGTGGGAACTCCGGGGTCCATCAGGCAGCGCAGACAGGCGTATGCGGCCGACTTGGTGAAAGAGAGCGCGCAGTTGATGGCACCCTTGACCTGCGGTGCGGTGCCGTCGAAGTCCACGACGAGGTCGCTGCCATCGACGGTGACGGTCACCACGATGGGGATCGGGCCCGGGTCGATGCCGTCGTCGTCGATGACATCGGTGAATCGGTAGACGCCATCGGGGAAGGCGGCGATCTCGGCGCGCGTGAGACGCTCCGCGTACTCGATCAGCTGGCCGAAGCCCGAGCTCAGACGGCCGCGGCCGTGCGATTCGGTCAGCTTGCGGAGCTCGCGTTCGGCAATGTGGCAGGCCGCCATCTGCGCGCGCAGGTCGCCGAGGGCGTTCTGAGGGACGCGGACGTTACGCTCGATGAGGTCGAAAATGGCCTGGACGGGGCGCCCCGCCTCGTGGAGCTTGAGCGGCGGGATGCGCAGGCCCTCCTGGTAGATCTCCGTGGAGTCGCAGGCATTGCCCCCGGCCACGCGCCCCCCGATGTCGGTGTGGTGTGCGATGGCCGCGGCGAATGCGAGTAGCTCGCCATCGATGAAGATCGGTCGGTAGAGGTAGATGTCGGGAAGGTGCGTGCCCCCCTCATAGGGGTCGTTCAGGATGAAGAGATCGCCCTCGTGGATCGCGTCCGCGTACCGGTTCAGAACGGCGGACATGCCGTCGGGCAGGCTGCCGAGATGGAGGGGAAGGCACAGGCCCTGGGCGATGAGGTCGCCATCGGGCGTGCACAGGCCCGTGGAGAAGTCCATCGAGTTCCGCAGATTGGTGGAGTAGGCCGTGCGGACGACGGTGAGCGCCATCTCGTCCACGATGGACTCGAGGCCGTTCTTGAGGAGCTCGAGCTCGATAGGATTGTACTGACTCATGGAGTTCCACGACATTGTATTGGTCAGAAGAACCGGGGAACTACGAAAAACGCCCCGGATCGAGTCCGGGGCAGGCTCCAGACGCGAAAAGAACGACATGCGTATGGGGTGTGGAGGGCCCTGTGCCTACTCGATTGGGTTGAAGGTAGACTTCTGGCCGCCGACCGAGGCCTCGTACATCAGGCCGCCCTTCGCAAGGGTGAACACGGCCACGCCACTGCTGTAGGCCGCGTCCTTTGATGCACCGGCGGTCACGGCCACGGCAGAGACCTGGGCGTCGAAGGCGAATCCGCCCTCCGTGAAGCTGTCGAGGGCCTTCTTGTTCTTGAAGAAGATGATCTCGCTGTAAGACTGCCCGCCCAGCTGGAACCCCACGGTGATCTGCTTCAGGCTTGTCCGGCCGATGAGCTTGCCTTCCGTGTAGACCTCCCCCTCGCCGTAGGCGCCGCCCAGCCAGATCCCGCCCTTGCCCACGGTGGGGAAGACGGCATAGCCATAGGCCTTCCCGAACCAGGACGCAATGTCGGGATCCTTCTTCTTGAATGTCGCAATCGTCTCCGGGACCTTCGACTTCTTCGTTTCTTTGTCCTTTGCTTTCTCTTCCTTCTTGTCTTTCTTGAGAGGGTTCCAGAGCGCGTCGGCCGGTTGAGACAGAGCAGCGGATAGGCAGACAGTGACGAGAGCCAGCAGCATAAGCTTGCTCATAGGACCTCCTCGGACGTGTAGAGCGTCTGATCCGAATCGGAGTGGAAGGGAAATCTAAAACGCAAAGCGAAAAATG
>JASLMQ010000541.1 GCA_030746455.1 Candidatus Latescibacterota bacterium | reverse complement strand
CCCATCACGCCGTCGTCCGACATGGGCGAGCGTGCGGATGCCTATTCGGCTGCCGGGGAAAGGAACATCTGGGGTACGGTACCGCTGGTGGTGGAGATGCAGAGCGAGGGCGGGGCGTCGGGCGCGATCCACGGAGCTGCTCAGACAGGGGCACTCACGACGACCTTCACCGCGTCTCAGGGCCTCCTGCTGATGATCCCCAATATGTTCAAGATGGCCGGCGAGTTGACGCCGGCGGTTATCCACGTGTCCGCCCGCTCGGTGGCAACCCACGCCCTGTCGATCTTCGGGGACCACAGCGATGTGATGTCGGTTCGTGCGACGGGCTTTGCCATGCTGTCGTCCACGTCGGTCCAGGAGGCGATGGACTTCGCGCTGATCGCGCACGCGGTGACCCTCGAGGCGCGAGTGCCCTTCATTCATTTCTTCGACGGTTTCCGGACGTCGCACGAGGTGATGAAGGTGGAGCAGCTCTCCCGGGACGATATCCGGGAGATGATCGACGACGACCTGGTGCAGGCGCACAGGGCCCGGTCCATGTCGCCCGACCGCCCGGTCCTGCGGGGGACGGCGCAGAACCCCGATGTCTTCTTCCAGAGCCGGGAGGCCGGCAACAGGTTCTACCTGGACTGTCCGGACGTGGTCCAGAAGACGATGGACAAGTTCGCCGGCCTCGTCGGCAGGCAGTACAGGATCTACGAGTATGTCGGCGATCCGGACGCCGAGCGCGTGATCGTGCTGATGGGCTCGTCGGCGGAGACCACCCACGAAACGGTGGAGTACCTGCGGGGCAAAGGAGAGAAGGTCGGGCTCCTGAAGGTCCGCCTCTACCGCCCGTTCTCGGTGAAGCACTTCATCGAGGCGCTCCCGAAGACGGTGAGGGTCATCACGGCCCTGGATCGCACCAAGGAGGCAGGCAGCGCGGGAGAGCCGCTCTACCTGGATCTCGTAACGGCAATCAGCGAGGCTGCGGCCGACGGATCCTCGTCCTTCGAGACCCCGCCCAGGGTTATCGGGGGCCGGTACGGGCTCTCGTCCAAGGACTTCACGCCGGCGATGGTCAAGGGCGTGTTCGACGAGATGGCCAAACCCTCGCCGAAGAACCACTTCACGGTGGGCATCAACGACGACGTGACGCATACCAGCATCGACTACGACAAGGATTTCAGTATCGAAGGCGAGGATGTCATCCGGGCCATGTTCTATGGGCTTGGCGCCGACGGCACGGTGGGGGCCAACAAGAACTCGATCAAGATTATCGGCGAGAGCACCGGTAACTACGCGCAGGGATACTTCGTGTACGACTCGCGCAAGGCCGGCTCTGTGACCACCTCGCACCTGCGTTTCGGCCCCAAGCCGATTCGGTCCATCTACCTGATCGAGAAGGCCAACTTCGTTGCGTGTCACCAGTCGGTCTTCCTCGAGAAGTACGACATGCTGAACGAGATCGAGGAAGGCGGCACCTTCCTTCTGAACACAGCTTACGGTGCCGACGAGGTGTGGGATCACCTCCCCTGGAAGGTCCAGCGGCAGATCGTGGACAAGAAGCTCCGGTTCTTCGTGGTCGACGCCTATGCGGTGGCCGGTGAGACCGGGATGGGGCAGAGAATCAACACGATCATGCAGACCTGCTTCTTCGCCATCAGCGGCGTCCTGCCGAAGGACGAGGCGATCGCCCACATCAAAGAGGCCATCGAGAAGACCTACGGCAAGAGGGGTCCCCAGGTGGTGCAGATGAACTTCGCCGCCGTCGACGCCTCGCTGGAGCATATGTACGAGGTCCAGGTTCCTGGCACGGGGGGCAGCGAAATCGAGATGAGGCCGCCGGTGCCGAAGGGGGCACCCGAGTTCGTTCAGAACGTGACCGCCCCGATGATCGCCGGACTGGGCGACAGCCTGCCGGTGAGCGCTCTGCCGGTGGACGGTACGTATCCCACGGGAACCACGCAGTGGGAGAAGCGAAGCATCGCCCTGGACATCCCCGTGTGGGACCCGGAGGTCTGCATCCAGTGCGGCAAGTGCGCGTTGATCTGCCCGCACGCGGCCATCCGGACCAAGATCTACGATGGGGACCAGCTGACGGACGCGCCGGAGACCTTCAAGACGGCCGATGCACGTGGCCGCGACTTCCGGGGGAAGGGCATGAAGTTCACCGTGCAGACGGCTCCGGAAGACTGCACGGGCTGCGGCCTCTGCGTGCATTACTGCCCGGCGAAGAACAAGCGGCAGACTGCGCTGAAGGCCATCAACATGGAGCCCCAGCTGCCGCTGCGCGATCCCGAGCGAGGGAACTACGCGTTCTTCCTCGGCATTCCGGATATGGACCGGCGCGAGGTTAACGTGCGAACGGTTCAGGGATCGCAGCTGCTTCAGCCGCTGTTTGAGTATTCAGGCGCCTGCGCGGGGTGCGGCGAGACACCCTATGTGAAATTGCTGAGTCAGCTTTTCGGCGACCGGGCCGTTATCGCCAATGCGACGGGCTGCTCGTCGATCTATGGCGGGAACCTGCCGACAACGCCGTGGAGCCAGAACAAGGACGGCCGTGGGCCCACCTGGTCGAACTCCCTGTTCGAGGACAACGCCGAGTTCGGATTCGGATTCAGGCTCACGTTGGACAAACAGGTCGAGCATGCGCGCGAGCTGGTGCAGGCCCTGTCGGGCACGATCGGCGAGGAGCTTGCCCAGGGCATCTTGAATGCCAACCAGGTGGACGAGTCGGACATCCACGATCAGCGCGAGCGCGTCGAAGAGCTCAAGGGGAAGCTGGAGGCTACGGACAGCCCGGAGGCGAAGGGGCTGCTGAGCATTGCCGACGTTCTTTCGAAGAAGAGCGTCTGGATCATGGGTGGAGACGGATGGGCCTACGATATCGGCTACGGCGGGCTGGATCACGTGATAGCGTCGGGCCGGAACGTGAACATCCTGGTGCTCGACACGGAGGTCTACTCCAACACCGGCGGCCAGATGTCCAAGTCCACGCCGAGAGCGGCCGTGGCGAAGTTCGCCGCAGGCGGCAAGCCCATGCCCAAGAAGGATCTCGCCCTGATGGCGATGACCTACGGAAACGTCTACGTCGCCCGGGTGGCGATGGGGGCGAACGACCTGCAGACCGTGCGCGCGTTCGTCGAGGCCGAGGCCTACGACGGACCCTCCCTGATCATCGCGTACAGCCACTGCATCGCCCACGGCATCAACATGACCACGGGGACCGATCAGCAGCAGGCCGCGGTCGACTCCGGGCACTGGGTTCTGATGCGCTACAACCCAGATCTGGAGGGCGAGGGCAAGAACCCGCTGGTGCTGGAGTCGAGGGCACCCAAGATCCCCTTCAGTGATTACGCCTACAAGGAAACGCGCTATAATATGTTGGCGAGAAGCAAGCCGGAGGAGGCCAAGCGGCTGCTCGAGCTGGCCCAGGGCGATGTCGAGTCGCGTTGGCGGTTCTACGAGCAGATGGCCCAGATGCATTACGGGTCGAACGGGGACGGCAAAGAGGAGGCCAGGGAGGCGTAGGCCGTGCGGCAGAGGTACGGAGGACCCGCGGGCCGGCGCTGGATGTGTAGGGCAAGATAAACGAACGAGAGGACGAAACGATGGATCTGACTACATCCTATATGGGCCTGAAGCTGAAGAACCCGATCGTGGTATCGGCCTGTCCCCTTTCGCACGAGATCGCCAACATCAGGGCCATCGAGGATGCCGGCGCCTCCGGCCTGGTGCTCTACTCGCTCTTCGAAGAGCAGATCAGCCACGAGATCCTGGAGCTGGGCCATCACCTATCGGTGGGAACGGAGAGCTTCGCGGAGGCGATGAGCTACTTCCCGGAGCCCGAGGTCTACCACCGTGGGCCGGAGGAGTACCTGGCGCACATCAGGAAGGCAAAGGATGCAGTGGGCATCCCGATCGTGGGCAGCCTGAACGGGGTCTCGCTGGGCGGATGGGTGGACTACGCCAAGCTCATCGAGGACGCGGGCGCCAACGCCCTGGAGCTCAACGTCTACTACATCCCGACCGATCCCGATCTGACCGGAAGCGAGGTGGAGCAGCGCTACCTCGATGTGCTGGCCAGCGTGAAGAAGAGCGTTTCGTTCCCGGTGGCGGTCAAGCTGAATCCGTTCTTCAGCTCGATGGCCAATATGGCCAAGCGGTTCGACGAGGCCGGGGCTGATGCCCTGGTGCTGTTCAACCGCTTCTATCAGCCCGATATCGATCTCGACGAACTCGAGATTACCCCGAATGTCATCCTGAGTACGCCCCACGCCTTGAGGCTGCCTCTGCGCTGGGTCGCGATCCTGAGTGGGCGCGTGGAAGCCGATCTGGCGGCAACCAGCGGCATCCACGTGGCGTCGGACGTTCTGAAGATGCTGATGGTTGGTGCCAAGGTCACTATGATGTGCTCCGCACTGCTCAAGAACGGCATCGGGCACGTGTGGAAGGTGCTGGAGGAAGTGCAGGAGTGGATGACGGAAAACGAGT
>JASLMQ010000540.1 GCA_030746455.1 Candidatus Latescibacterota bacterium | reverse complement strand
TGGTCGGCGAGTTCCTGTTGCGAGAGGCCCTTTTCCACTCGTGCCAGCCTCAGCTTCATGTTCATCTGAGCACCTCCCCTGTGGCATCTCGGTCCGGTACCTGCAATGAGATTGAACGTAATATATATCTGTCATTTTGTCAAGTAAAAATGTCTAAATGACCTGTTTACATACCTCCCAAAGAATCGGGCCGGGTCTATGAAGTCATCAGCCAAGGCCTTCGGATTCATGCGAGGCAACGTCCTTGTGCTCGCGATATCGGGCGCACTGGGAATGTTCTCCCGGGCCATGGTATTCCCTTACGCCCCCCTGTTCATCCTCTCTCTGGGGGGTGCACCACAGGAAATCGGGCTCGTGTACGCGCTGGGACCGATTGGCGGACTCTTCGTTCTTCCCATCGCCGGCTATCTCGCGGATCGCACGAGCCGGGCCAGGCTGATCGCCTTCACGGGCTTCTTCTCCAGCAGCACTTTCCTGCTCTACATCTTCGCGCGGAGCTGGCACTGGGTGGCGGCGGGCAGGCTGCTCCAGGGATTTGCCGTGCTCCAGTTTCCGGCGTCCTCCGCGATCGTCGCCGACTCGCTCTCTCCGGAGAATCGGGGACGTGGCATGGCGACGATGATGTCGATCTCTGGATCGGTCGCGATCGTTGCGCCCTATGTGGCCGGGGTGCTTCTCGACGCCTATGGCATCGACGTCGGCATGAGGATCCTGTACGGGATCATGGCGGCGGCCTACGCATCGGGGGCCACGATCAACCTGCTATTTATCAGGGAGACGACGCAGCCGAAACCGGAGAGCATTGGTGTTGCCCGACTCGCCGCTATTCTGAAGGACGCCTATACCGGCCTCCCGGCCATGCTGGGACGGCTGCCCAGGAGCTTCAAGGCGCTTGCGATCATCATCATCATCGGATTCATGGCCAACGGGGTCGCCAGTCCCTTCTGGGTGGTCTACGCCCGGGAGCACATCGGGCTCTCCTCCACCCAATGGGGGCTGGTGCTCCTGATCGAAGCGGCCCTCAGCAATTTCATCCGGGTCCCTTCCGGCTTCCTTTCGGACCGGTACGGCAGAACGCCCTTCATCTTCGCCGCCCTGCTGATGGCGTGCGGGTTCATCCCCCTGTTCGTCTTCGCGGAGAGCCTGGCACACGTGATGGCCATTCGATGTCTTGTGGCAGTCGTGTCCTCGACCTTCGGGCCTTCCTGTGGTGCGCTGATCGCCGATGCCATTCCCAGAGACGTTCGCGGGCGCGTGATGGCGGCGATCGGCAGGGGCAGCGTGATGATCGGGGCCTCGTCGGGCGGCACGGGAGGACCGGGCGTGGGCTACCTCACCATCATCCCGCTGATGGTGGCCTCCCTCGCAGGGGGGTTGTTCTACGCCTGGAACGCAGTATCGCCGTGGGTCTTCGTGCTTCTGGCCTACGCGGTTGCGCTGGTGCTGACAGGTGTGTTCGTGCGCGATACGGAGAAGGCGGAGGTGTAACTCGATCTCACGAAGAGCGGCACCACGAAAGACACGAAATGACACGAAAGCTGAAGATCGGCACCCCACCCCCATCACCAGAACGTCAGAACCGGAACTACGAATGACGCGAACAGCGCGAAAGGGCGGACACGCCGGACGGACTACTCCTGCGGAGATAGGGCGAGGGTATGGCTGAGACGGCCCCACTGAAGCTGTCGAACAAGGCCCAGCTCTTCATAGACGACAGATTCGTGGAATCCATGACCGGGGCAGAGCTCACGGCGAACCGTCCCGAGTTCGAGGGCGTTGCGGTCAGGCCTGGGTCGCTGGGAGCGTGGGATGACGCCTGGGTCGGCGGCTACGGTCAGGTGATGGAGGTCGCAGGCGTCTATCGGATGTATACCATATGCCGGTCCGTCGACCACATCCATCGGCTCCTCGCGGGCGAGAAGCCGCCCACTCCGTTGGGCTACGCGGAGTCTGACGACGGCATCCACTGGCGCAAGCCGAGCCTGGGGCTGTGGGAGTACGGCGGGTCCAAAGACAACAACATCAGCTGTATGGACGGCGGGTACGTGTTCGTGGATCCGAATGCGGACAAGGAAGAGCGATACAAGCTGCTGGTGTTCGCGCATCACTTCATCGGCGCCACGGTCATCCCCGACTGTCTGGACAAGGATCAGGGCGGATTCTACATCCTGACGTCTCCGGATGGCCTCCGATGGAACTGGAACGGCAACCGCGTCTTCCCGTTCCAGGCCGACACGCTCAACCAGGTGGACTGGGATCCGAGGATTGGGCGGTATGTGGCCTACATCAGGACCTGGCCCAACGGGTTCATCCGCGGCAGGCGGCGGGCCTATGGCAGGGGCGTCGGACGACTGGAACTGGATGACCCCATGCGTCCCTGGCCGTACCAGGACATCCCCGATCCCTTCTACACGCTGACCCCCGATGACATTGCCACCATCACTGGTGAGGTGCCCACGGTTCTGACCTTCCCGGGATACGACCAGCCCGGAAACTGGACCGACGTGTACACGCCGGCGGTTTTTCGGTATCCCTGGGCCGAGGATGTGTACTTCTCCTTCCCGGCGTTGAACCACCACAACGAGACCTCGAAGCCGCGTAATCGGAGCACGTTGGAGGTGGGCATGGCAGTCAGCCGGGACGGGATCCACTGGCAGTGGCCGTCGCCGGAGCCTTACATCCCCCTGGCGGAGCCGGGGACCGGGAGAAGCGCATCGATCTATGGGCTCTACGGTATGCTGCTTGTGGATGGAAAGCTCTACCAGTACCATCATGGCTGCGACATCGAGCACGGTATGCTTCGGGGATCCGATCCGGACGATTGGCCCGGGTCGGGGGCCGTCTACCGCACGACTCAGCGGCAGGATGGGTTCGTGTCGGTCGACTTCCAGGCCGATGGTGGGCAGCTGACGACGACGCTCATCCACGCTCCAGGCGATCGGCTGCATCTCAATGTCAACGCGGGAGCCGGCGAGGGCAGAGCGGGCATCCTCGACGAGCAGGGACACTTCCTGCCCGGGCTGAACATCGAGGCATGCGATCCGTTCAGCTGTGACTGTCTCGATCACACGGTGACCTGGCAAGGAAGTCCGCAGATGCCGGATGTGCAGGATCGCCCGATCCGAATCGTGTTCCGAATGCACCGGGCGAAGCTCTTCTCGTTTCGCATCACGTGATCGCTACTCCCGTTTCTGCGAGCAATTGAGCACTTGCTGACAGTAACCTACCCCGTGTCCCCGAGTGCCTGATTCGCCCCCGGCGAATCAGGTGTATCGGGGGGTCCGGCTCGGGGACCCCCGCGCTCCTCAGGGCAGTGGTTGCTGCCCGTCGACCAGGAGGGCCGAATGTCTGACAGATCCGCACCCGTACGGTATGAGCCGCATCCGAAGAGGTCCGAGGCGACCGACTACGTCCTGAGCATCTCCGAGGATGACATGCTCGCCCTGGTGCCCGAGCAGGCCGGCCTCGCGAACACGGCGTGTCCGAACTGCAAGGGCGGACAACCCAACCTGGCCAACTGGGCCTGGACGCCTGAGCGTTCCCGCGAAATCCGGTGCGAGGACTGCGGCGAGGTGTACCCGGGAAACCCGAAGTACCCGGACGACGCCTGCGAGTCGGTGGAAGCGCCGGATGGGGAGCATCGCTACCCCTACTACCATCCGCGGGGGGACGTCCGCCTCTTCTTCCGGGCCAAGGCGGATTACCTCTCCCGCGAGTTCATCTCCGACGCCTGTCTGGGACTGGCTGAACGGTTTCATGAGGCGGGTGACGAGGAATGCGCCAGGCGAGCGGGCCTGATCCTGCTGCGTTGCGCCGAGGTCTATCCTACCTACGCCTACCACTATCAGTACCCCGGGCGAGAGACCCAGTTCTCGCCCTGGCACCAGAACCGGATCCCGGGCGTTGGCGCCTATCGCACCACCCGATGGACGGGCTGGGCCTATATGGATGTCTCCCAGGAACTGGTGGGCGCGTACGACATCCTCCGGTTCTGGCCCGGGCTCAAAGAACTGGGAGACGGGAACGCTAAAGACCGGATCGTGGACGACCTCCTGTCGGAGATGGTCAAATTCGTCATCGGCTTCGAGGAGCAGTACACGAACATGTCTCCCTGGATGTGGGCCGACATCGTGTATGCCGGCCGCGTGCTCGACCGGGCGAAGTGGATCCAGGAGGTTCTGGACCGCTTGGACCATTTCGTTACCACAAGCTTCCTGTACGACGGGCACTGGATGGAGACAAGCCCCTCGTACTGCGCGCAGACCGTGTCCTACCTGGGGAAGGTCCTCCGTGCCCTGGACGGCTACGAGCCCCAACAAACTGGATCCGACGTCGCCGAGCAGCTGGCGAAGATCCGGGGAGCGATCGATGCATGCGAGGCGCTGCACCGAAGCATGCGGTTCCCCAACGGCACCCATCCCACCCTCAACGACACCTGGGCACCCAAGGCGCGGAGGGAGGACACAGAACAACACGAGGTCACCGGGTCTCTCCTGCCCCCGGGCTTCGGCCTGGCCATTCTGGGCGGCGGGCAGGGCGATGACCAGATCTATGCGTGGCTCAACTTCACCTCCGGGAGGCACCACAAACACGTCGACGCCCTCAGCATCGGGATATTCGCCTTCGGCAGGGAGCTCCTTCGCGATCTGGGTTACACCCACAGCATCGGCCGCAGCTGGGCTACCTCGTTGATGTGCCACAACACGGTGGTGGTGGACGGTCTCAACGGGTCGTATGACCTCGAACATCAGGGGCACCGGCTTCGGACCTTCGTGAGCGACGGCCGGGCCTTCCACCTCGCGGAGGCCGAATCGACTGCCACCTATCCGGACACCGTACGGCGCTACAGGCGTACACTCGTCCTGGTGGGGTCGGACAGCCGGGACGCCTACCTCCTCGACATCTTCCAGGTCCACGGAGGGCACTGTCACGATTACCTGCTCCACGGGAGTGCAGACGAGGACTCCAACGTCGATCTCTCGGGTGTGGAGCTGTCTCCCTTCTCGGGAACACTGATGAATGAAGGCACGGATTTCGTGTATCCGGCCTTTGAGACACCCGGGGAGGGAGACTTTGGAGCGGGAAAGAGCGGCGACTACGGTTTCATCCACGATCTGAAGGTCGGTGAGGCGCATGCGCGGGTCGTGCTCGACCTGAGGCTTTCGTCGGCTCCCAAGATCGGTACGCGATCGACGGTTCTCTTTCCCGGGCCCGCGGAGGCTTATCT
>JASLMQ010000539.1 GCA_030746455.1 Candidatus Latescibacterota bacterium | reverse complement strand
GGAGGCAGCCGATGGCTGCCTCCGCCCTTCGTCGTGTTGCATTCTGAGAGTTCTTCGGCGTAGACCGAAACCTTCGTTCTCAGCTACGCGTCCTCGGGCCGAATAATCACGCGTACCGCACCAAGAGGCTTGATGAACTCGAAGCGCACGGCCTTCCCGTCCGCGTCGAATCCGGCCTGGCCCTTATCCTTGCTGCTGATCCGACGCATGCTGTCAGCCATCCATTCCGGCGTGCGCCGCCACCGGGGCACCGCGTTTCGCACGAACCGCACGGCAAGGGTGGCCCCGACTAGCAGCAACGAATCCGGGACGTCCACCACCGGAATCACGAGGGAAGCGCGGGTCAGGTTTTCCGGCTCTCCCCATAGGGCGAGGGCCTTCCCCTTCCCAACCGCACCCACGTGTCTCAACTCGCCGTCGAGCGGATCCCGCTCCTCGATCACCAGGCTGTCCGGGAAGCCTGCGAGAAGCTGATCCATCGTCAGGTCCAACCGCCGGTCCTCTTCTGATATCGCTGGCCCTCCCGACAGCGCGGCACCACTGGACCCCTTCCTGTGACGAGTTCGGGACCGTTGCGCCGCAGCCTGGACCGCCTCGGGATCACCTACGTAGTTTCCGTGCACCCACCCGAGCACACCCTTGCCGGTCTTCACCTTGAGCCATGCCTCGTGCTCCGACCGAACGATCAATTCGTCTCCGCGCTCCAGCCGCGCCAGGACGGGGGCCCGCGTATTCGGCATCTCGCGGAGGTTCAGCGCCCTTGCAGTAACATAGACGGTGCGGTCGGGATCGCATCCCAGGACCCCGACGAACACCAGAAAACCGAGGACAACACGAAGTTCGCGGACAGCATGCCTACCCCACATCCCGCTCTCCCCTTCCGTCGTGGCCTGCGTGTTTCGTCGCCCTGGTCTACCCGGTCCAGGCTATGGGTAGGTCCCATGCTCGATCGCCAGGTCCAGCGCGTACCGGTAGGCGTCGAGAGAAACCGTGGGGGGGATGGATCCATCCGAGTGGTAGATGAAACCGCCCCCCTGCTTGGCGGCCTGCGTCTTGGTCACCACTTCGCGCTCGACCGCACCCCTGTCCCCCGTGCTCAGGACATCCGCGTCGATCCCGCCCATGAACGCAAGCCGGTCCCCGTAGGCCTCCTTGAGCTCGATCAGGTCCATTCCCGCTCGACTCTCCACAGGAGTCAGCGCCGTGAATCCCGCATCGATCAGATGGGGAAGCAGATCCTTCACGTTCCCGTCGCTGTGCAGCATCACGGGAAATCCCCTGTCCCGGAAGAACGCGCAGATCCGTTCGTGGAAGGGCATCACCAGAGATCGGTACAGAGCGGGTGAGATGTACGTCGCCTCCTTCATCCCCATCACGTCCAGGATGTAGGCGCCGTCGAACCTCAGCCCGAGCCGCGCTGCCTCCTCCCAGATGCCCAGAATCAAGTCGGTCTCCGTCTCCAGTATGTCCCTGACCACGTCTTCGTGATCGAACATCCAGTAGTTGAACTGTGCGAAGTCCATCTTGTTGCACGCCGACCAGAACGGGCCGCGCAGGTAGAAGAACACGAACCGATCTCGGCTGTAGTACTCTCGCCACTCTGCGACATACCGATCGTCCACGCGTCCGTCGGGCGTCATCCGGTGTTTCTCGCGGAACCAGTCGTCCGGTGTCTTGATCAGATAGTCGAGGTGCTGGACACCCCTCTCCTCCGGGTTCACCCTGAACTTCTTCTCCAGGACCCCGTCAGCCGACCGGTAGAGCACGTAGTCCTCGGTTTCCTCCACGGTCTCGATGGGCAATCCCAGATGGAGCTCGGCCCGAACCCGATGTACGTCCAGATCGAACGTGTGGTAGATGTTGCCCTCCACGTCAAGGCCCTGTTCCAGCCACCCCTTCACGGTCGATCCCCAGAACAGCGACTCGGCGATCCCGATCCGGTCGGCCTCCTGGAACCGGAGCAGTCTGGCAACCCGTTCGCGTGACGTCATGGCCCCACACTCCCCTCTTGTGCGTAGTCCGCGGCCCGCTTCATCATCCCGATCGCCTGCTCGATCCGGGGAAGCTCCTCGAATCCATAGGACAGCCTCAGCTGCCGACGTCCCACTCCCACCAGATCCCCCTCGGGATGGACGCAGAACGATCCGGGCAGGTAGATCACCCTGGGATGTGGATCGTTCGCCGTCCCGTCGATCTCCGGGTCACCCGTTGTCCGCGCCAGGTACGTGAAGAAGCGCGAGTCTTCGGTCGTCTCCACATCCCGAAGGGTCAGGTAGATATAGAAGCCCGCGCCGCCGCCGGTCTGTTCGCATACCCTGTTCCCCAGATCGCGGTCGATCCATTCCTGTATCGCGCGGGCCTTTTCCCTGTATCCCGTGTTGACCTTCCGGATCTGGTCACTCACGTGATGCTCCAGCAGGTGGGCCGCGATCTCCTGGTTGATCAGGGGTGCACTGAACCCCGAATCGCTCGTCCTCTGGACGACCGCGTCCAGGAACGGGCCCGGACTCCCGATCAGATACCCGATCCGAAGCGCAGGCGCGAGGATCTTGGACAGCGTTCCCACCTCATACACCAATCCGTCACCGTCGCCAATCAGCCCGGACACCAGGGGAGGCACGCCCGGGTCGTGGACCAGATCCTCATACGCCCTGTCGAGGATCAGCGGAACCTGGCGTCCCAGTTGCCGGGACAGGTCGCCCGCGATCCGGACCAACGCCTCCCTCCGATCGTTGGACAGGATGGTCCCCGTCGGGTTGTTCACGGTCACCACATAGAGGAAGCGGATATCGCGCCGCCTCTCCCCCAGGTCCACCAGCCTCCGTTCCAGCAGGTCGATCCGTATCCCCTCCCCATCCTCCGAAACGGCGACCACCTGAAACCCGCGTCTGGCCAGGAATTCGCAGTAGATGTAGTACATCGGATCCGACGTCAGCACGATTCCTGGCTCGAGGGTGAGCGCCGCGCTCTCCAGGAGGCTTGTGGCCCCGTTGGGCCCAATGACGATCTCCCTGCGATCCAGGACATCGGTCGTCAGGCCTCCCACGGCGTTGGCCACGAGGAAACCCCGAATCGCCGATATCAGGTTCCGCGACCCCCTCGACCCGCCGTAGTTGAGTGCGGTGGGATAGCGCTGGGGATGATCCAGCACGGTTCGCATCGCCTCGAGGATCCGTTCCCGAGGGATCGTCTCTTCGTTGACGTAGCCGACCCCCAGGTTGATGTCAGCCTCGGGCCGGAAGTCGTCCGCGAAGGCCGACATCATCCGATTCACGGGCGATGGAACCGTCGACGCATGGCCGTACCCCGACAGCAGAATGGGCTGCATTGTCGTCACACTGCCTATCCCCGTACCGGCGAATCTCCGCGCAAGGTGTTCCTTCCGTAGGATCGACTGCGATCAATAACGGCAATGGCGGCCGCCCCGTCAAACCAAAGATCGCAACCCGACCGCATTCCAGAGTGGTAATCCAATCGCTCGCTCCTGAAGTAGGCGCGGGACGATAGACTTGTGGTTTGGGCGCAAACTCGAGATCCCCCTCAGGGTGGGGTCTGCCTCGGCCACAGTGTAGCTCCTGAACAGGTTACGGGCCATCCAAGAGTCCCCCACCTGCCCCAGAAAAGGCGAACATAGGTCTTGACATAATCCGGTATTCCTATATGTTGGTCAGGTGATTCAAGGAGACAATATAGCGTATCTTATGCCACATCATGACAGGGGAGGACCACTTTTCAAGAGCCATTCTGGTCAGGAGTCGTCCATCGGCTCACCTACCCGTCAGCAAGCAGGGCAGATATCGCGATCGTGGCATGGCTTGGGATTCACGAGGTGAAACCCTAGAGGAAGAAGAGGCGACAGGGGCGGCGGCGCGCTCTCAGGAGGATGTCTCTATGGAGAAGTTTTACGGATACTGGCTCCCGGTGAACGTGTCCACGCACGGTGGAGAGGTCGATCGGATCCTGACGGTGCTCCACTGGTTTATGGGTGCGCTGTTCGTCGGGTGGGGGATCTATTTCGTCTACTGCCTGGTTCGCTTCCGTCAAGGCGCGAACCCCAAAGCCAGCTATGAGCTGATCAAGGGAAGGGTCTCGAAATATGTAGAGGCCGGCGTCGTGGTGGTGGAGGCGATCCTCCTCGTTGGGCTTTCCATGCCCCTGTGGGCGCACTTCAAGCACGACTTCCCGCCCGAATCGAAGGCCCTGGTGCTGCGCGTGGTGGCCGAGCAGTTCGCCTGGAATATCCACTATGCCGGAAAGGACGCGAAGTTCGGGAGAACGAGGCCCGAGTTCGTGACCAATGTTAACCTGTTGGGACTCGACCCGGATGATCCCGACGGCCAGGACGATCTCAATTCCGTGAACCAGATGCACGTTCCCGTGAACACGCCCGTGATCGTGCACCTCACGTCCAAGGACGTCGTTCACAGTTTCAAGATCCCGGTGATGAGGCTGACCCAGGATGCGATCCCCGGGACGACCTCGCGGATCTGGTTTCAGGCTACCAGAACGGGACAGTTCGACCTGGCCTGCGCCCAGCTCTGCGGGCTAGGCCATTATCGGATGAGGGGGACGGTGAGTGTGGATACCCCCGAGCAGTTCAACGAGTGGCTGCAGGAAGAGTACGCCGAAGCCGAAGAGGACGAATCCGCATTTTGAGAGAGGGCTCAGTGGAAGTGGAGAAGTGCAGTCCGGAAGAGTCTCTGGGGAGCGTTATTCATGGGCGAAGACCCTGAAAGGAAGAACCACGGTACAGGTGATGGGTCCGGAGGGCCGGAAGGGCAGCATCACGATGAGCTGGGGTTCTGGCGAGGATACGTCTTTTCCACAGACCACAAGGTCATCGGGATCCAGTACGCCGTGACCGGCTTGCTGTTCCTCCTCTTTGGATTCGGCCTGGTGATGCTGATGCGGTGGCAGCTCGCCTACCCCGGCCAGCCGCTCCCGATTCTCGGCAGGCTTTTCGGAGAGGCCAACATGCCCGAAGGGGCGATGGTCCCCGAGTTCTACAACCAGCTAGGGGCGATGCACGGGACCATCATGGTCTTTCTTGGCGTGGTGCCGCTGGCGGTGGGGGGATTCGGAAACTATGTGTTGCCCCTGCAGATCGGGGCGTCGGACATGGCGTTTCCCAGGATCAACATGGCGAGCTATTGGGTCTATTTTCTGGGCGGCCTGGTCATGTTCGTCAGCTTCTTTGTTCCCGGCGGGGCGGCCCAGTCCGGGTGGACCTCGTACCCCCCGCTCGCCGACATTGCACCAGTGGGCCAGACTATCTGGCTTCTGGGCATGGTCCTGCTGATCACGTCGTCGCTTTTGGGGTCGATCAACTTCATCGTGACGACGGTGCAGCTAAGGGTCGAAGGACTTTCCTTTTTCAGGCTGCCGTTCTTCGTCTGGACACAGTTCGTGACGGCCTTCCTGCTGCTTCTGGCGTTTCCTCCGCTGGAGGCCGCCGGCGTGCTGCAACTGATGGACCGGGTGGCGGGCACAAGCTTCTTCCTGCCCAGCGGGCTCGTGGTGACGGGAGAAGTGCTCCACGTGAGCGGAGGGGGGAACCCCCTGCTCTGGCAGCACCTGTTCTGGTTCCTGGCGCACCCCGAAGTCTACGTGCTGATTCTGCCGGCAATGGGGATCGTGGCCGAGGTGATCGCCAACAACACCCGCAAGCCTCTGTGGGGATACCGGGCGATGGTGTACTCGATCCTCTTCTTGGGTTTCATGTCCTTCATCGTCTGGGCGCACCATATGTTCATGACCGGGATGGGGACGACCTTGAGCGCCTTCTTCCAGGCCACGACGATGATCATCTCCATCCCTTCCGTGATCGTCTTGACGGCTTTGGCGCTCAGCCTCCACGGGGGTTCTATCCGGTTCACGGTGCCAATGCTCTTTGCCCTGGCGTTCATCCCAATGTTTGCCATCGGGGGGCTAACGGGATTGCCTCTGGGGCTGACCGCTTCCGACCTGCACCTGCACGACACCTATTATGTGATCGGACACTTCCATTACGTGGTGGCCCCCGGCACGATCTTCGCCTTGTTCGCAGGGATCTACCACTGGTTCCCAAAGGTGACGGGGAGGACGATGAGCGTGTGGTTGGGGAAGCTCCACTTCTGGCTGTCACTGACCTTCATGAATGTCGTCTTTATGCCGATGTTCTTCATCGGAATGGCGGGGGTCTCAAGGAGGCTCTACGACCAGACCCAGTACGCCTTCGGGGCGGAGGTCCAGGGGCTCACGGAGGTGAGTTCCTGGGGCGCGTGGCTGTTGGCCCTCGCACAGATTCCGTTCATTGTCAACTTTTTCCTGAGTATTCGGAAGGGCGAGAAGGCAACGTCGGACAACCCGTGGGAGGCCACGACCCTCGAGTGGGCCACGTCCACGCCGCCGCCCCATGGAAATTTTCCCACACCGCCCCGCGTCTACCGGGGGCCCTACGAGTACAGCGTGCCCGGAAGGCCGACGGACTACTGGCCACAACACCTGCCGGAGGATGGGCCCGTCGCTCCAGAGAGGCAGCTCGCCGACTGAGGGATGGGCGGCTGCATCCGCCCGGGGTCGGTTCACACATTGTGTCAGGGGGACAGTGAAGGTGTCTGCCGAAATCCCGTACATCGTCAAACCGCATCCTGTGACCGGAATCTACAATGCGAAATTCGGGACCTGGCTGTTTCTAGCTTCGGAGGTGATGCTGTTCGGAGCGCTCTTCTCGTCGTACGTGCTCCTGCGGGTGGGCGCTGAGGCCTGGCCCCTCGGCTCGAAGGAACTGAACGTCCCACTGGCGACCCTGAACACCCTCGTGCTGATCGCCTCCAGCATGACGATGGTGATGTCCTGGGCGTCTCTCAAGATGCAGCGTTTCGGCAGATATCGCCTCTACCTGGGAGGCACGGTCCTCCTGGCCCTCGTCTTCCTGGCGATCAAGTTCTACGAGTACGGGGAAAAATTCGAACACCAGATATTTCCGTCTACCAGCACATTCTATGCGATCTATTTCACCCTGACCGGCCTCCACGGCCTCCACGTACTGGGCGGCGTGCTGGTGATTCTATACCTGCTCTTTCCAGGAAGCGCCATGTGGAGCACGGAGCCCGAGCGGCTGACCAACCGGGTCGAGTGCGCCGGGCTCTACTGGCACTTCGTGGATCTGGTCTGGATCTTCCTCTTTCCAACTCTCTATCTCCTGTAGGGGGCCTCAATGAGCACAGCAAGCGCCGCGGAAGTCAGCAAGCACGTCAGGGTGTATCTGACGGTCTTCGTCGCACTCGCCGCATTGACGGTGCTGACGGTGGCGGTCTCCTATCTCCACCTGTCCGCCGGGCTCGCCGTGCTGGTCGCTCTGGCCATCGCAACGGTGAAGGGGTCGCTGGTGGCTGGGTACTTCATGCACCTGATCTCGGAGAAACGAGTCATCTATGGGCTGTTGATCGTCACCGTGGTGGTGTTCGGCGCTCTGATTCTGCTTCCCATCTTCACCGAGATCGAGTCGGCATAGAACCTGGTGGGGGATAACGATGTCCCTCAAGGCGTTTCACATCTTTTTCGTGGGCATCTCGACGCTCCTGTCCGTCGGTTTCGGGTTCTGGAGCCTGCGCCTCTATCTGCATTCCGGGGACGGCGCAGACCTGGCCCTGGGCGTGGGGGCGTTCGTGGGGAGCGCGGTGTTGGTATCGTATGGGGCCTGGATTCTGCGCAAACTCAGGGGCGTGAGCTACCTATGAAGGCCTCGGGTTGTCGCTACCTCTCTTCGGCCCTTCTGGCCTGGGCCGCGATCCTTTCCAGTTCACGGCCGGCGTTGGGGTGTGCCGTCTGCTTCGGCGACCCCGGTTCCGCCGCTACGCAGGGGGCGAAGGCGGGCATCCTGATCCTTCTGGCCGTTGTCGGTGCGGTGCTTGTCTGGATCGCAAGTGTGGCCCTGTTCTGGATCTGGCGAGCGCGTCGCCGAGGCGCACTGCAGAGGTCGACGGTCGAGTCCACAGGCCGTTCCGGCCAAGGATCGTGCGGACCCAAGCGGCCACAGGCGGACCTCTCGGCTGGTCTCCGGTGGGACAAAGCGGGCGTGAACGTGAGTGAGAGGACTGGACAAGGCGCAGGCGGCCCAACTCTGGGAACGATCTCAGGGTAAGGAAGAATTTCGCTGGATTGAGGGTTACTTCTTGACATATTAAGAGATAAAAGGGTCCGATGTTCGTTTTTTAGTCCGTGAACACCGTTGCGTCCTGGTCTGGACAAAGGGCCTCACGGTCCGGGACATACCACTCGGTTCGAGAACGAATACAAACGCCGTGGCACAATCGATGTCTACAAGGGCGGGTCTTCGGTCGCCTCGACGACTAGAAGGGCATTGGGTCGTTCAAAGGGTCACCTCCCCCAGGACCATCGCGGTCCAGAGCAAGGGCAGATAGAACAGACTGGCCCAAAGAAGGCGCCGGGCATTGGCCTGTGTCCGTTGTCTGGTGAAGGACAGGCCCAGGGCGAGCAGACAGGATCCCAGCAGAAACGCGACCACGAGGTAGACATATCCACTCATGCCAAGTGCGACAGGCAGGAGGCTGCCTGCAAGAAGCGCAAGGGTCCAGAGGACGACCTGTCGAGGCAGGCGGGGCCCATCCGCATCCTGTACAGCCGGCCAACAATAGGATTCACGGGGGAGATCCTCCCTGTGGATCCACGCAATGGTCAGGAAATGGGGATACTGCCAGAAGAACGCGATCAGAAACAACACCCACGCCTCGGGTGCGAATTCCCCTCGCGCCGCAGCCCATCCCCCCACGGGAGGCAGGGCTCCGGCCACGGCACCCAGGGTCGTGTGGAGGGAAGACTTCCGCTTCAGCGGCGTGTAGAGGAACAGATAGATGCCCCAGGCCAGGGCCGCCAGAAGGCCTGCAAGCCAGTTGAGCCGCACGAGGAAGTAGGTGACGCCCAGAGCCGAGAGCAGCACCCCGATCCCGTAGGCCTCCGCGGGATCCAGCCGTCCAGATGGAATCGGCCGGTTGGCCGTCCGCGCCATCTTCGCATCGAGATCGCGCTCGACATACTGGTTCAGTACGATCGCGCCGGCCGCAACCGCCACCGTGGCCAGTGCGACGTCGCATAGCAGGAAGGGATCGAGCCCGATCTCGGACGAACCCAGAATGAAGCCCGCGGCGCTGCTGAGCGCCACGAAGACCGTGATGCCGGGCTTCATCAGCGAGACGTAATCCAGCACCCGGGAGCGAATCACCGCCGGCCACTGGCTCACCATACCAGCATCTGGCTTCATCGGCCGTCACCGCCGAGCGATGGGGGAACGAGGAGACGCCATGTCTGAAGGCACAGCACCACACTCGTCGCCAGAATCGATGCGCCGGTGGCGACATGAACCGTCGTCACCACGACCGCCTTCCCGGACCAGATGACGTGGGCCCCCACGGCCACCTGCGCAATCACCAGGCCCAGCAGAAGGCGCGCGGGACCAGCCACCGTCCGCCGACCCGGGTGCCTGCGAGAGATCTGGGAGACCACCCAGACGATCGCCGCCAGCACGATGACCGACCAGGACCGGTGCGCGAAGTGCACGAGAACCTGGCTGCGCGTCACAAGAGCTCCCTCTTCCGGTCCCAGGGGGAGGCCGTCCAGTGGCGGAAAGATGTGCCCGAAGCTGAGAGGGAAATCGGGAATGGCAAGCCCTGCGCCCATATGCCGCATGATCGCGCCCAGCAAAAGCTGAAGGAAGACCGTGGCCGACGCGAGGATCGTGAGCCCTCTGAGGGGGACGCTGCCGCCGTCTTCAACAAGTGAAGCGGGATCCTGCCACCCCCGAGACGTGAAGAGGGCGATCGACACGGTCAGGCAGAAGAAGATCTGGGCCAGGCATGCGTGCGTTACCGAAACGGCGGTGGGAAGCAGGTAGAGCACCGTGATTCCGCCGAGAAGCCCCTGGACCACAACGGCGGCCAGCGCCGCGAGACCGAGGTAGCGAAGCCACCTTCGGCCCTCCGACTTCCAGATCCAGACCGCCAGCACAACGGTGAGCATGCCCACGAAAGTGGCGATCATCCGATGCCCGTGCTCAAAGAGGACCCCGCCCACCATGGGAGGAAACACCATACCGAACGCCAAGGGCCAGTCGGGCACCGCGAGCCCGGAACCGGTACTGGTGACCAGCCCACCGGCCAGGATCAACAGCAGGGTGGCCCCGGCCGTGAAGATCGCGTACCGGTGAAGCCATACCGACGTCCTCGTTAGTGCGGATTCCATCTGACGATCACCTCGTCACTAGGGGAGGGCAACGGCGAGCATGTGCTTGGCGATCTTGCGGTGGCGGCACCTCGCCGGCGATCTACTCCAGTGCGGATTGAGAGCGAATGACGTCGAGTTCCCGTAGACGCGTTCCCCGTCCGCTAGGTCTCGATTTAGCGGGGTGTATTGATGCATCCGGCACGCCTCGATGTCAAGGAAAATCCCCGGCCCGTCGTGCCGAAACATAGATCGGCCCCCACCCCCGGAGCGGACTCGCCCTCTGCCCTGCTCCTCGGGAAGGGAACGCTCGGATCAGGGCGAATATGTCCCATTTCCGGGTTGACATCGCGGCCATCCTGGGTCATCTTAATCCGCGCCGCTGCAGGGCAGGACCGTCTCTCCGGTCCTGGAATCCCGACGATGGCTGCCGACAGCCCCGTATGGACCTCTGCTCTGTGATACATCGTGAAGGAGGATGATATGCCGCACGGATACACCGGCAAGATCCTGAGAGTCGATCTGACGAGTCGCGAGGTCTCCGTCGAGGAGCCCGGCGAGGCGATCTACCGTCGCTACCTGGGCGGAGGGGGGCTCGCCTGCTATTACCTCCTCAAGGAGCTCGCGCCCGGGGTCGACCCCCTCGGCCCGGAGAACAAGCTGATTCTCATGACCAGCGTCATCAACGGCATGCCCCTGTCCGGCGCCAATCGCTACACGGCTGCCGCCAAGTCCCCGCTCACCGGCACCTTCGGGGAGTCCGAGGCGGGCGGCTACTGGGGTCCGGAGCTCAAGACGGCCGGCTTCGACGGCATCATCGTCGAGGGGGCTGCCGATTCACCCGTCTACCTCTTTGTGCACGACGGTGCATGTGAGATCCGGGACGCCTCGGAGTACTGGGGCAAGCTGGCCGACGAGGTCCAGCACGGACTCGAGGAGGAGATCGGCGATTCCAGAGTCCGGGTCTTGCAGACGGGGATCGCCGGCGAGAACGGCGTCCGATACGCGGCCCTGGTCAACCAGCAGCGCCATTTCCACGGCCGGAGCGGCCTCGGTGCGGTTATGGGGTCCAAGAAGCTCAAGGCCATCGCTTGCCGGGGCAAGGGCCGCATCGAATCCGCATCGAGGGAGGGCTTCACCGGGGTACTCGACTGGTGGCGCAAGACCTACAACCAGGCCGCCGATGGGCTGCACGACATGGGGACCTCGCGCGGCGTGGGCGCCCTCGACGCCGACGGCATCCTCCCCACGCGCAACTTTCGGGAGGGCTCCTTCGAGAAGGCATCGGAGATCACGGGCCAGGTGATGCGCGACACCATCCTGGCGAATCGGGGCACCTGCTTCGCGTGCGCCGTGGCGTGCAAGCGCGAGGTGGAGATCGAGGGCACCGACGTGAAGGCCGAGTACGGCGGCCCGGAGTACGAGACCATCGCTGCCGTCGGGTCCCTCCAGGGCATCGGCGACCTACACCACATCGCCAAGGCCAACAAGATGCTGGCCCAGTACGTCCTGGACTCGATCTCGACGGGAGCCGCCATCGCCTTTGCCATGGAGTGCTACGAAGAAGGCATCCTCACGGTGGAAGACACCGGCGGACTCGAGCTCAGCTTCGGCAACCAGGAAGCGGCGCTCAGGCTGCTCGACATGATCGCCCGCCGCGAGGGCCTCGGCGACGTCCTTGCAGAGGGCGTGATG
>JASLMQ010000538.1 GCA_030746455.1 Candidatus Latescibacterota bacterium | reverse complement strand
TGATCGTTTCGCGTCCCACCTGGAAGGGGCAATCCAAAGGCTTCATGTTCGTGCGGCCCTGGAGGCTCACCACCCCCACGGGCACGCCGGCCCTGGAGATGAAAACGCCAGACCCCTTTCCGCCCACGCCGGCAGGGAAGTTCTCGGGACGAAGCACGCGCTCCGTAGCCTTGACGTAAGGCACCGACTCTCTCTGGTCCCAGACGTGGTTCCCCATGGTGATCACATCCGCACCGTAGGCGAAGACCTTCTGCCCTATCTTCTCGGTGATGCCAAAGCCCCCCGCGGCGTTCTCCGCGTTGACAATGCAGAAGTCGACTGCGCGGGTCACCATCAGCCGTGGAATCTGTTCCGAGGCGGCCCGCCGGCCGGGCTTGCCATAGATGTCGCCCACGAAAAGGATATTCAAATTGCCCTCATCGCACATCCGTTGATCCGGTTCAGACGATATCTGCCCACAAGCCATCAGCTGTCAGCCGTCAGCCGAACCAGATCAATGGACATGCCCCAATGCCGCCTCCAGATTGGCCATTTAAAGGCTGTTCCGAATGGCTGAAAGCTGATCGCTGAGAGCTGGAGTTCTATCTGGCAAAATCGACCGCACGGGTTTCGCGTATGACGGTGACCTTCACAGGGCCGGGGGAGGATGCATCCTCCTTTATGCGGGACGCGATCTGCGAGGCAAGTCGCTCGGTGTCCTCGTCGCTCATCATCTCGCAATCGGCGATGACGCGGACCTCCTGCCCGGCATCGATGGCGTGGACGACCTGCACACCGTCGATCTCCTGCGCGGCGGACTCCAGGCGCTCCAGCCTGCGAATGTAGTTCTCAATGACCTCCCGCTGTGCGCCAGGACGGGTGCGGGAGATGACGTCGGCGGCGTCTACGAGGACCGCGATCGGTGAGATGGGATCGGAATCCCCGTGGTGGGACTCGATGGCGTTGATAACTGCAGCGTCTTCGCCGTACTTCCGAGCGAGGTCGGCACCGTTCTCGCCATGGGTCCCCTCGGCCTCGTGGGTGAGGCCCTTGCCGATGTCGTGAAGCAGCCCGGACCGCTTCGCGAGCTGGGAATCCAGCCCGAGCTGGGTGGCCATCAGGCCGGAAAGGAAGGCCACCTCCTTGCTGTGCTCCAGTACGTTCTGGCCATAGCTGGTTCGGAACTTCAGCCGGCCCAGGCACTCGATCAGCCGGTCGTGCAATCCGGGAACGCTCGCGTCGAAGGCTGCCTGCTCACCCGCCTCGCGTATGACCTCCTGGACCGACTCGCGGGAGCGCTCGACGATCTCCTCGATACGTCCGGGATGAATTCTGCCGTCCAGCACGAGCTGTTCGAGGGACATCCTGGCAACGGTCCGTCGAATGGGGTCGAAGGCGGACAGCACGACCGCCTCGGGCGTGTCATCGATGGTCACGTCCACACCGGTTGCCATTTCGAAGGCCCGGATGTTCCTGCCCTCCCGTCCGATGATGCGTCCCTTCATTTCGTCGGATGGCAGCTTGACGATGGCCTGGGTGGATTCGATGGTGTGGTCGGCCGCGAGGCGCTGGATGGCACTGGCAATGATCTCCTTGGCCTCGTCGTTTGCCCGGGCCATGGCGTCTTCCCGGATCTCCTTGGTCCGCCAGGCCGCCTGCTGACGGGCCTCGTCCTCCAGGTTGGCCATCAAAACCGCCTTGGCTTCTTCCTTGGTCAGCCCGGCTATCTGCTCCAGTCGGGCGTTCTGCTGCAAGATCTGCTCCTGGAGCTCCAGGGTGCGGGTGTCCAGCTTTTCCTCGAGCTGGGCGAGATCCTCTTCCCGGGTGGACATGGTGCTCTCTTTGTGGTTGAGGAGGTCGGCCCGGCGGTCGAGCTGCCTCTCCCAGCCGCCCATCTTCGTCTCTTCGCGCTTGATCTGCTCGCGTTTGCCCTCCATCTCCTGCTCGAACTGGAGGTGTTCCTGGTGCATCTGGTCCTTGGCCTCGAGGACGGCGGTCCGTTTCATCGATTCGGCTTCACGCTGGGCGTCCTCGATGATCTTCTCTGCCGACACCTCCGCTCTGTAGATCCTGCTGTGGGCGACCTTGCAGCTGATCAGCCACCCGAGGACGAATCCCAGGACGAGGAGACCGGCAGACAGGATCATCACTGTCGCGGTTCCCATCGCAGTTCCTATCGGCATATCGAACATCTCGATCTCTCCGAGCCAATCCCGATCTATGAAAAAAACCCCGCACGCGTTCGTTTCTGTATGGTGCCGCTTCCAGAGGCGGTGCCATACAGGATTGGCAATTCGATGAACGCAGCGGGGAATCCGTTGTTCGGCGGCCCTGGTTCTGCCGCCGCTACAGCGCACAACCCATATCCGAGGGCCGATCGTGACCCTGGGGCAGGAGTCCTGCCCCGGATTTCATAAGCTGTTCGCCTCCCTGTTGCCGCCTACCCTACACGACCTGGTCGTGCCGATTCAAGGCCTCCACCAGGCGATCGGCGTTCTCACCAACAGAGCGCTCCAGCTTCTGACCCACCTCCTCCTCCTTCAGCAGTTCATCAGCCAAGTTCACGGCCGTCAGTACCGCGATCTTGGAAACCGACCGCAACGAAAGGTTGCTTGCGATCTCCCGCATCTTGCCGTCGACATGGCGGGCGACCTTTCGGGTGTGATCGGGATCGGCCTCTGAATCTATTCTATACTCTGTGCCGAAAATATGGACGTGCACCACCGGTGCGTCTGACATGGGGCAGATTCCCCTGAATCCTCATCTACTCTGTGTTGACAGCGTTCAACCTCGACAGCATTTCATCGATCTTGCGCTGGATGTCTTCCTTGTTGTCGATGATCGTGGCGTTCTCGTTGTAAATGGCTTGGAGTCGGTCCCGGTCCTCCCTGAGCTGGGCCAACTCGCGCTCCTGGTGCTCAATCCTGCCGTGCAACTCTTGATTACGCTGCTTCAGATCCGCTACCTCGTGGCTCAAGCTCTCGATCCTGTTCACGGCCCGGTCGATCTCGCCAAGGAGCCTGTCGACACCCAGGCCAACTTCCTGTTCCTCTGAGCCTTCTCCTCCTTGCGCTTCGGCTTCCATTCAGATCTCCTTGCAGTTTCATAATCCCATTAATATCATAAAGTTATGGTCGAAGGGCCGGTGCGGTCCTCCCTGCCCGACCGGCGGGTCCGACTCCCCTATAGGCGAATGTAACACCTCCGACGGATAAAGTCAAGTTCGGGCCCGGATGGCCCAGATCGGCAGGGCATAGGAAAGGCGGCGCCTGGGTGGGAGGGTGCCCTCAACCCGAAAGAGAACCCTCCCACGCAAACGCCGCCTTGGGTCCAGACGACGGGCGACCTGGACTTCTATAGATGCTTCTTCGCCTGCTCGGCCAGTGCCGTGAAGGCCTGCGAGTCGGACACGGCCAGATCGGCCAAGACCTTCCGATTCACCTCCACGCCGGCTTGGCTGAGT
>JASLMQ010000537.1 GCA_030746455.1 Candidatus Latescibacterota bacterium | reverse complement strand
CCCACTGGAGCATGATGCGCTTCCTGCCCGAAGCGCTCACCAACCTCAGCGAGGCCTGCCTGTTGACGGATGATCCCGACAGGGCGAAGGTCTACGCCCACAAGTGCGCCCTGATCCTGTGGCAGCTTGCCGTCCACTATCCCGACTACCTCTACGAGGTCCAGTCCCGGGAGGGCAAGGCCCGCTCTACCTACAAGGGTAAGCTGTTCAACGCCATCTGGGAGGTCAACGTCCCGGTCTATTGCGCGCCGGCCTACGATGCGGTCCGGCCCTTCCTCCCTGAGGATGATGCCCTGCAGGCCATCGCGGGGGGTAGCGCGGAGGAAATCGATGCCACGATTCGTGGTCGCCTCCTTACGGAGGCCGCCCGGTGCATCACCGATGGGTCAAGGCGCATCATCGGGAACTATGGGAGCCATCAGAGGGCTCTGGTGATCCTGGCGCAGGCGCTCAACGAGCGCGAACACCATCCGACAAGCGAGGAGATGATCCGGTACGTCGTGGCGAATGAGAATGTCGACACCTATCAAGACCTCGGCATGCGCGACGCCCTGGAGAACCTGGTATATCGCGACGGCATGCCGTTCGAGTCCCCCGGCTACAACAACGGATGGGTTTCCCACATGACCGACGTGGCCGAGGCCCTCGTAGGCGTAGGTGTGAACCTGTTCGAGACCCGACGCTTCGCAAAGCTTCTCCAGTGGCCCTTCGACCTCCAGACGGCGGGCATCTTCGCCCCGTCGCACGGAGACACGGGCAACATGTTCGCTCAGGGCGGCATGTGGAGCCCCGACGTCTGCCGCATCGCGCTTCCGTACGTCAAGGACCCACGGATCGCATGGGCCGCCCGCTCGTCCGCTGGCTCGGAGAAGGTGCTCTTCGATAGGCCCTCGGAGGAGCTGGTCGGCGATCACCCCGATTCTGAGGAACCGGCAATTGGCTCGCAGCCCTTCCACTTCCCCGCGTACGGTCTTGCGCGCCTGCAGCACGGGGAGAATGGAGACGCCACTGCCTCGGTGCTGTTCTACGGTTTCCATGGCGCCCACATGCACCACGACCAGCTGAATCTCGTGCTCTTCGCGCGCCGCAACTGCCTGCTCACTGACATCGGTTACCCCGAACAGACCGACCCCTACAACCACCGCCGCTTCGGGTTCCACAACAACACCGTGGCGCACAATACCGTTGTCGTCGATTCCTGCAAGCAGGCGCGGGGGCCGGGCATACTGTACGGCTACGAGCCCAACGGCCCCGTTCAGTTCGTCGATGCCTCGTGCGAAGGTGCTTACCCAGGCACAGTCAGTCTCTACCGCCGTGCCAACCTGCTCGTCAAGGCCGCGCCGGGACGGAGCTACCTTTTCGACGTCTTCACCATCCACGGTGGCACCCAGCACGACTGGTCCGTTCACGGCACCCAGTCCGATCTCGTGTGCGACCCGCCTCTCGGCCCCGCAAGAGATCAGGGCACGCTGGCGGGTGCCGACGTGCCCTACGAGTCCTTCTACGACGATCCAGAGCTGGTGGACAAGCCCCTGGGCAGTGTCCCCTACACCGGCTACACGGGCAGCGGGTTCCAGTTCCTCTCGGACGTGCAGGAGGGGACGCTCGACGGCACGGCGCTCTGCGACTGGCGGCTGACCCGCCCCAAAGAGGGACAGCCCGAGCGACCCTGGGAGGGCATTGGTCTACGTGCGCACCTCATCGGCGAGGACGAGGAGATCCTCGCGTGCGAGGGCCCGGTTCAGAAGTACGACTACCTGCCCAAAACGGTTCCGTTTCTGATCCGCCGCCGGTCCGGCCAAGACCTTGCCAGCACCTTTATCACGGTGTTCGAACCCTACGGCGGTGAGGACTGGATCGAGTCCGTCTCGAGACTCACCGTCGAGCCCGATGACGGGTGTGTCGTGGCCGTCCGTGTGGCCCTCAGAGACGGCTCCAGCCATGTGCTGTTCCACTCGCGAAGGCCGACCGAGTCATACACCGTCGGAGAGGGCCTCCAGGTCTCAACGCAAGCGGCTTGCCTGGCGCTCGACGAGTCAGGCGAACCGATTGGTGCGACGCTGCTCAACGGCACGGTCCTACGCAGGGGGGATTTCCTGCTGGAGGGAAAGGGACTGCGGCGGAGCCGGATCGCGTCGGTCGACTACGAGGCCGGGGTCGTGGAGATCGAGGACCCCATTCTGGGTGAGGACCTCCTACCGGGTCAGACGATCCTGGTGGCACCCGATAGCTTCGGCGACTGTCTCACCGTCGAACGCAGGATCGACGCCACCCGCTTCTCGATCAGCGACGAGGACCTGCAGGTAGCCGGCGGCCCAATCACGGGGATCGACCCGGATCGAAGCCATATCGCCACCCCCGTTCCCAACCCTCACGCGCGGGTGGGGATGACCGTGCTCAACAGCCGAATGGAGCCGCAGGGGTGCCTCGTCGAGCGCGACGAATCGGGGTGGATCCTGGATCGCGGCGGCCTGGGCCCCCTGACGCCGGACAACTTCCCCAAGGCCGCTGGCGACGAAACCCCGCGCTTCTCCGTGGTGATGGCCGCGCCGGACGATGAAGTGCTGATCCCCCACCTGGCACAGTTCAGCCGCGCGTGATCCGGATGCCGGGTGAGCCCCGTGCATCGCGATGCGTGCCCCGGTCCGAGACAGCAGTAGAGGAATACGCGCAGCCCCCCCAACGACATGCGAGCGCCCCGCAGGCACACGCGTCCAGGTAAGTGCGGCAGTTTTCTGCTTGACAAACCACTTCGGATGGGTCGAACTTCCATTCTGTGGAAACCGAGGTTGGTACCAATCCAGATGAGGCGGGCCACCTGAGTCGGGAGGTGTCGCCGGTGACGCGACGAGCCCATTCCCAGTCGAGGACCACGATGCGAGGTCCATCCGGCTGGGTTTTTCGTTTCCCAAGCCCTCCTACTCCAGACATCCCGAGGGGACCCGGCAGTACAATATGCCGGTCGCCCTATGAGCTTCGACGATTGCGTCCCTGCCAGAGCGAACCACTTGCGCAGCAGTGAACTAGCATCACGGGGCAGATCCGCGATACCTCCCATACACTCACGAAGCCGGCAGTGTTGGTATTCATACACAGAACAAGATGATTGCTAGTTAGGCGTCGGCGCGCAAAGTGGGGTAAAGGAGATAGTAGTGACCCAATGTGGTCTCTGCAGCCGCCTCGATCCGAATGGCCCGCCGCGAGTGAACGACTATCGGCACACAATCCTGCGTGCCGTGTGCTGTCTCTTCCTACTCGGGCTGTGTTTGTCTTCCTCGGGCCTCGCCGAGGAAGGTTCCAAGGACTCCTCGGCGAGCCCTCTGAAGGACACCTTGTCTACCACAGAAGGTCGGATCAGCGAACAGGAGCGAAGCACCGACCGTGATGAATCCAGCCAGCCACCAAACGACCCAAGTCAGCCCTCGTGGGCGGATCAGGAACTCGCCGTCCAGTTGCGCATGGCAGACCTCACAGAGCGAGGACTTCGCTACACCAAGTCTCAGTTCTGGTTAAGTCTTGTCGGCATCGCCGGTCTTCTTACGACGCTGCTTTTCACCGCCATCGCCACGCGAGCTGCGAGTAAGGCAGCTTCGGCAGCCGCAGATAGCCTGCCTTTGCAGGGCAGGGGCCATCTGGGAGTCAGCAAATTCACATTCCATCGCGCTACGAGGTGATCATATGGAATTCCGTTCCGTGATCGTGGGTCGGCGCGAGAAGCTCGCTG
>JASLMQ010000536.1 GCA_030746455.1 Candidatus Latescibacterota bacterium | reverse complement strand
GGGTTTCCACCCAGATCGGGCTCGACCACGCGAAGTCGCCGCACGCGACCTGGAGATTCCCGCACCGGCCCTTCATGGGTGCGCGGCGCGGTGGCCTCAGGCTGACCTGGACGTGGTAGAAGTGCTCGCCGGACGGTGGGGAGTCGGTGAGGGATAGGGTGGCCGCCTTCCGCCCGACCTTGCGCGAGAGCACGATCTCACCATCGCGGAAGAGATCGATCGACTGGATGACGCGTTGCGCCCGGAGGCGGCAGTCGACGGTGACCGGGCCCTGGACGGAGGCCTCGGATCCCATTGGCGATCCCTTGATACGCACGTCGACCGTGGAGCGGTCGCCGTTGGTGGCGAAGCACCGTTTCGCCCACAGGGCCTCCAGAATGGCATCGCGGGTTAGGCTCTCGGCCCACACGCCGGTGAGGGCACCGCCCATCCCAGGGACGATCCGGTGCGAGTCGCTGTTGCCCATGAACGCCAGCCGGTAGCCGGCGCGCAGGTGCTCGGGCACTGTGTTGCTAATGTGCATGTAGATGTCCCAGCACGAACAGACCTCGACACCACCCAGACGCGTATTCGGGATCGCCTGCCAGGTGCCGTGGTGCGGAAAGGTGAAGCCCTTCGTCTTCTGGATGCGCGCGACCCACTTCTCCTGCGTGTCGGCGTCGGGCTCGGTGAAGTGGTAGAGCGGGCCCTCGTCTTCCGGGAAGATGACGATCCGGTGGTTCTGCCCTCCCTTTGGACCGCCTACGGTGGGCGTGCCCAGGTCCCGCCGCTTAACGTCGCCGGGACGGTAGGTCCGCTCGTACGCGCTGAAGGCCACGAAGCGGCCCGGATCGGTGTGGTGGGCCGCCTCCTCGCGGATCAGGGCCCACTCCGACGGGGTGAGGACGTTGTCGTAGATCACGTCGTTGTCGGCCACGGCCATGAAATCGAGACGCGACTTTTGCCGGCCGTAGGCGTAATTCTCGTCGATCTCACCCTCGGCATCGCCCGAAAGGTTGCCGTGGCAGTGGAGGTCGCCCCAATAGAGGCGATAGGTCTTACCGCCCACGCGCATCGAGGGACGGGGGGCGGACGCCGTGGCAGCGGGAAGCCTGAGCGGGACCCAGTCCTTCCACTCCGAGGCCGGGCGCTCCCTGACCGGACGAGACCGATCGAGGGGGAGGTACCCGGCGACGATATCAGCGTAGCAGCGGCCGTCCGTGACCTGGCCGGCGAAGGGGAGACGGCCGCCAGAGACGGGTATGTCGCCGCTGACCGTGTGGGCGTGGCGCGTATTGTCGATGAGGTAGGAACGCGATCGGCCCGAGCCGGTCAGCGGCCGCGCGTAGAGGAGCGAATCGGGACCGTGGCGATTCATGGACTCCTCTTCCTTCCTCTCGTAGAGCAGCCAGACGTCGCCCCCGCTCTCGCGTACGATCTGGGGCCGGCGGCGCCAACCCACGAAACCCATGTAGCTGCTGCGTCCCAGCAGGCCGTCGTAAAGGTGGGTGACGTAGCCGTCAGGTTTGGACCGATCGGGGCCTCGATAGGGGGTCCATCGCGTTCCATCGAAGTGTGAGGCCATCGCCTCCACCTTGTGGTCCACGAAGCCCCGGGCGTTCGTCACGTCATGCGTGACGATCCAGGTGGCCCAGAGGCCGTCCCCTCCGTCGCCACACAAGCGGGGAAACAGCTCCCACGAATCGGTGAGGCTGAAGCGCATGGGTCGGCCAGGGCCCGACGGAACCCAGCGTCTCAGGAAGAGGTCGTATTGCCCCTCTCGAAGGGTTTGGTAGGCCAGCCAGACGCCCTCTGCGGCGCTGCAGAGCACGGGACGGAGGTGCTCCCCCGGACCCGAGGACAGAACGGCGGTGTCGGACCATTTCCCGCCCCGCAGGCAACGACCCACGATCCGGCGGGTCTTCCCGGAAAGAGCGGACCAGGCCGCCCAGAGGCGGCCCTGCGCATCCGCCGTGATGGCCGGGAACGCCAGCCCATCCGGACCCTCGTCGAGGCGGATGACTCGGCCCATCCGTCCACGGGACACCGAACGCGCCAGGATGCACCAGCGTCCACGGCGCATCGCAGACCAGACGACCCAAACAGTTCCCTCGCCGTCGCAGGCCACGCGCGGCTGGAAGTTGACGCCCTCTCGGTCGCTGATCTCGAGAAGCTCGCCCCGCTTCCGGCCGCGGCAGCCTCGAAGCAGGATGCGATCGGCCTTCATCCGGTAGCTGTGCCACGCCACCCAGAGGGTCCCGTCCGCGCCCATCGCGACCGAGGGATCCTTGTCCGCGTGGCCCCGCCTGTCCTCCGAGAGCCGAATGCCCTTCCTCATCAGTCCACCCTTTCTGTCGCCCCTCCAAGGCTGATACTCAAGTCGCCAGCAGGGCCTCCCCAGGTGCCCTTCATCCGTCCACGTCGAGTGCCTGGATCGCCCCGCGATGGGGCGATCTAGGTGTATCGAGACGCTAGGACTGCGAAGCCCAGCGGTCCAAGTGCGATGGGGTGTTGGCCTCCTCCAGGCCGGCCCTTCGATAAACCCGGCCCGCCGAGGGCGGCCCGGGCACTCAGGGAGACGGATCGTGCCGTTTGGCCATAGGATCTGATGGCCGACCTCGATGGGAAACCCGAGGTCACGGGGGGGGGCCCGCAACCCAGATCCCTGAGAGGACCGGCAGGATGTGCAAGGTAAGGCAAAGCAGGTCGGAAGTCAAAACCAGCAGTCCCCCGGACCTTGGCCCGGCTTGACAGCCCAGGGCGCAGATGTTATCATCTACCACTCAAGCGGAAAGTGTTGTCCCACTCCCAACCCGGAGGATGAATCGTTGGCAGAACACACAACGGATAGCCGACGTTCTGGTCTCGTCGGCATCGTGCTGAAGGCCCTTGTGCTGGTGCTGATCGGCGCAGGTGCGGGAATCTCGTATAACCACTTCTCGGATGCCGGGATCCCCCTGGAGACGCCCGCGCGGGTGGAGGTTCAGGATCGGGTGAGCTGGAACCTCCACATCGAGGGGTTGCGGATCACCCTGGACGAGGCGAAACGCCTGCAAGACGAGGGGGAAGCGCTCTTCATCGACGCCCGAGTACCCAGGGCCTATGCCGCCGGGCACATCGCCGGGGCGATCAATATGCCCGCGCCAGCCCACGACGACGCCATCCGCAAGCTGCTTGGAGACGTCGATAAGGACAGGCTGATCGTGACCTACTGCAGCGGCGGGTCCTGTCAGAACAGCTATGGCCTGGCCAGGCAGCTCGTGAAGACACACGGATTCCGGAATGCGAAGGCGTTCTACGAGGGGTGGAATGCCTGGTTCTGGGCAAAATACCCGATGGAGAAGGGAGAAGGCCCATGACCGTGCGATCCACGCGGTTGCCCTCCGCGTTGCTCGTGGCCATCCGGCTGATCCTGGGCTGCACGATGCTCTGGGCCGGACTGACCAAGATCTCCGAGCCTCTGCTGTTCGCCCAGACCGTTCGGGCCTACGAGGTGCTCCCGCTGGCGCTGATCAACCCCTTCGCGATCGTGGTCCCGTGGATCGAGGTCGTCGCAGGCGTTTGCCTCGTGCTGGGATACTGGACCCGGAGCGGATCCGTGGTCTCGCTGGGACTCCTGATCGCCTTCGGAGTCGCGCTGGGCATCAATGTGGCCCGAGGCGCCGACCTTGCCTGCGGCTGCTTCGCGCTGGATGGCTCCGGCGGATCACTGTACGGCGCCCTGGTGCGGGATCTCCTGCTTCTGACCGGAGCGGCCATCCTGTTCGCCTCACACGCTGCACCCTTCTCCCTGGATTCCCTTCTTTCCCGACCGGTGTGCCAACGCGGCTAGTATCCCGCCTGTTCTCGGACCCTGCAAATCACCCCGGGGCCCGGCGAAGATCCCATCTGTTTTTTTGTTCAACCGTGCAGAATCTTCTTGACAAACCCACCTGTTGAGCTCTATCATGGCATAATGGCATGAGTTACGTGGGTCGTTGATATCAATGGGCTTACAGGATGGCGTGTCGGGTATGAAGGGAGACTTATGGCTGTGCCTCGAGGTGACGGCCATAGTCCTCTCATAACTAAGTCATTCAGAAAATAGAACCTAACCCTTACCAGGCCGGGGCCCGAGTGCCCGGTGAGACAGCTCAGTCGAGTCGGGGAGAGGAGGAGAAGCCAGATCCGCAGGAGTGGTATCCATCCAACTGCAGGGGTAGGAAAGGAGGATTCATCCTTATGAGTAGAAGATGGAAGGTGATAGCCCTTGCCGGTGTCCTTGCGCTTCTGACGGCGACGAACGCCGGGGCGGAGGACTACCGGCGGATCGGTGGCAGGTTGCTGCTGAGCTACACCGTTCCCGTGCTCAGCCTGCGGTCAAACTGGTACAGTTCCGCGGTGAGGTACGGCGGCAGCGTGGTCTACAACATGGATTCCAGAGTCGGTCTGGAGTTCGAGTATCACCGGATGAAGTACAGCAACGCGAAGATCGAGGATCGAGCGTTCGTGTGGAACGTAGACGGCGCCGAGTACATGAGCTCCGAGGCCGCCGCGTCCATGCGGATGAACAGCTTGCAGGTGAATGCACTCTTGCGATTGGGCAGCACGGAAGGCCTGTTCATCGGCCAGGGCACGTCACCCTATGTCCTGGCGGGGGGCGGCTTCCATCACTACCGGAACAAGGTCACGGGTCTGATCTACCCGGGGCAGACGGCGGAACCCCTGGATGCGACCCAGCTGCTACCGGATCAGGAGGATCGCCGGTCGGCGCTGGGGGTCAATCTCGGGTTCGGGGTGGAGCGGTTCCTTTCGAAGAATTTCGCGCTGGATTTTCGCATGCAGTACAACTTCATGGTGGGCACGCTGAGTCCCCGGGAGGCCTGGGGGGTGAAGGAAGTCTGGCCGATGCAGATGCTGGACCTTGAGGTGGCCTTCAAGTTCTACGAGTCTGGGGACTAGACGCCGGTAGAAGTCGGCGTACAAGTGACTGTCAAGGCGCATCAGCAACACGATAGAGGCAGTCAGAGCTCACAAAGGGGGTACTCAGAGATGAGAAAAGTTGGCGTTTTGGTTGGGGTTCTCTTCCTGGCGATCGTCTTCGGCCTGCACACCCAGGCCGATGCCGGGACCTTCGGCAAGATCATGGGGAAGGTCCTCGACGAGCAGGGAGAGCCGCTTCCCGGTTCCAGTGTGATCCTGGAGGGTACGGGCCAGGGGGCGATCGCGGATCCCGAGGGGTTCTTCGTGATCCTTCGGGTCGATCCCGGTCTTTACACCGTGAAGGCGTCGCTGGTCGGGTATCAGCCTTCGTCGAAGACGGACGTGCGGGTTCAGGCGGACGTGACGACCGAGGTCAATTTCGACCTCACGGCAACGGCGCTGGAGCTGCAGGAGCTGGTGGTGAGGGCCGAGCGGCCTCCGGTGGAGGTCGACAAGACATTCTCGAAGTACGTGGTGGGCGCCGATCAGATCGAGCAGCTGCCCATTGTCCGGAGCACGAGCGAGATGATTACGCTCCAGCCCGGCGTGCACCTGGACGGATCGGACAGGCTGCGCGGGAGCAACCGGACGGGTGAGTGGCGCAGCCGGACGGGCGGCGACGTCGCCTACTACGTGGACGGCGTGAAGATCGTGAACACCGACGGGGCCGGGTCGCACAACTGGAAGTCGGTGAACCGGTCGGCCGTCCAGGAGCTTTCGGTGGTCACGGGCGGGATGAACGCCGAGTACGGCAACGCCCAGGCCGGCGTAATCAGCATCGTCACGAAGGACGGCGGAAGCCGGTTCCACGGCTGGACGGAGTATCGCTACGCCCCCGCGGGCAAGAAGCACTGGGGCGAAAACGTGTATGACGCGGCGAGCCACAAGGACAAGATGAAGTGGGGCGACGGCACGTGGGAGAATGAGCGCGACCCGGTGACGGGCCGGATCATCCACCAGCGGTCGGACTACACGGAGGTGTCGGGCCACGAGGTGGAGGGGAACGTGTCGGGCCCGGTGGCGAAGGGGGTCGCCTTCCTCGTCTCGGGAAAGACCAGCCGGATGGCCCCGAAGTACCCCAGCGGAACCACGCGGGGTTTCTACAACGATGTGGGAACGTTCGTCCCTGCCCTGAGCAACTACAACGGGTCGGCCAACATCACGTTCCGGCCGACCGACAACATGAAGGTGAAATTCGGCGGGCTGTTCGAGTACAACAACCAGTGGATCGGGCGCGACCGGGAGACCTACCGGAACGAGCGTACGGTGGGCACGCAGGCCGGAGTGATCCGGGGATTGCTCAACAGCGGGAAGAACCTGTTCCTCCCGGTGGACTGGAGCGCTTCCGGGAAGATGAGCACGCTGCACAACATGATGTACGTGGCCATCACGCACTCGCTCTCGCCCAGAACCTTCTACGATCTGCGCATTTCGCGCTATTCGACGGTGAACGACACCAGCGACATCTCGCCGGCGACGGGAGACGTGAAGACCGA
>JASLMQ010000535.1 GCA_030746455.1 Candidatus Latescibacterota bacterium | reverse complement strand
ATCCTGGAGACATTCGTCACCCTCGACCTGGAGACCACGGGTCTGTCCCCGGCAGACGCCGAGATCATCGAGATCGGCGCCGTTCGCGTGGAGGCGGGGGAGATCGTCGACCGATTTCAGACCTATGTGAAGCCGCGTGGTGAGGTACCCGAGGAGATCACGGGCATCACCGGGATCACCGAGGCCAAGGTTCGACGGGCGCCCAGGATTGCCATCGCACTCGAGAAGCTTTCGGCCTTTTCGATGGGCCTTCCCTTCATTGCCCACCAGGCCCGATTCGAGGATCGGTTCCTCGAAGCTTCAGGCGGGGGGGGCCTCGAGAACACGATCCACAGCCTGCGGGATCTCGTCCGCGCCACCTTTCCCTGGATGCCGGACCACCAGCCCGAGGCCCTCGCCGAGGCCTTCGGGTTGTCGGTCGAGGGCAAGCACAAGGCCTTGCGCGACGCCGAGATTCTCGTGGGCACCTACCTGCACACCTTGGAGGCGCTCCGCGGCGCCTCCTTCACGGCGAAGCAGCAGATGCTCCGGCTGCTCAACGGAACGCACTCCGATCTTCTCCCGATTCTCGTCGCCCTCGGCAACGAGGCGGCCAAGCTCGAGGTCCGATCCGCCATTGCCCGCGGCGATCTGGACAGTACCAGCTTCAACGCCATGTTCAACATTGGGGGAGAAGAGGCCGGCGCACAGGTTGCCGGGGGCGCCCCACTGGATGTGGAAGAGATCGGCGCCATGTTCGACCCGGGAGGACTGCTGGCGCAGAAGTCCCCCGTGTACGAGTACCGGCCCCAGCAGACGGAGATGGCCCGCGCAGTGGCCAGTGCGCTCAACAACGCGCAGCTCCTGGTGGCCGAGGCGGGTACCGGGGTGGGCAAGTCGATGGCCTACCTCGTTCCGGCGGTCCTGCACGCCGTGGAGAACAACGTACGGATCGTCGTCTCCACCAACACGAAGAACCTCCAGGAGCAGCTCTTCTTCAAGGACCTGCCCGACCTCGAGACCATACTGGACACCCCGTTCCGCTACGCGCTGCTGAAGGGGCGGGGCAACTACATCTGCCTCAACCGGTGGGACTCGGTGCTCACCAACCTGGACGCCCTTCTCTCCGACGAGGAGCGCAGGGCCGCCCTGCCCCTCGTCCTCTGGGCGGAGCAGACGAAGACCGGGGACATATCGGAGAACGTGGCCTTCGACCTCTCACGCAGCGGGGGCCTCTGGGCAAAGGTCTGTTCCGATAGCGGCTACTGCCGGAACCAGCGCTGTCGCAACAACGGACGCTGCCTCGCCGGCGAAGCACGGAAGGCGGCGCAGAGGGCCCACATCGTCGTGGTGAACCATTCCCTCCTGTTCTCCGATGTGGCATCGGACAACGCCGTCCTGGGGGAATACCGCCACCTCGTCCTCGACGAAGCGCACAACGTCGAAAGAACGGCCGCCCACTACCTGGGCAGGGAGCTGAGCGTGTGGCGGGTCAAGAACCTCAGCGACCAGCTCTGCAGTCCCGGGTTGCCCGACACGGGGACGCTTCCCGCCCTTCGACATTGGGTCGGCACGGCCGATCTCGAGGCCGCGGATCTCAAGTCCTTCGACCTGGCCATAGGCACGGCCACGAATGCGGCCGCCGAGGCCTACGAGCGGGCCCAGGCCTTCTTCCAGTCGCTGACCGAGGAGATGCGGCAGGGCGGGTCGTCATCGGGCGCCTACACCGAGAAGCTCAGATATCGTCCCGGCGAGCCCGTGTTCGATGATCTAAGGGATCCCCTGGACGCCTTTCTGGACGCCGGGGCCGATCTTGAGAAGTCGCTGGCGGATCTCGGGAGCTGGCTCCGGGGCTTGCGTGAGAACACGTTTCCCAACCAGGACGAGGTGTGCGCCGAGCTCGAGGGGCGCCGGGAGCAGTGCCAGGAGCTGGCCAACGACCTGGACTACCTGACCGATGCGAAGGAGGAGACGACCGTCTATTGGATGGAGCTCCCCACGAGGGAAGGCAGTATGGATACGCGCATCTTCGGCGTGCCTCTCAACGTATCGGACGTCCTGCGGGAAGCCCTTTACGAGCAGATGGAGTCGATCGTCTTCACCTCGGCCACCCTGGGGATCCGTGGGAAGCTGGTCTACTTCCTCCGCCGCATGGGACTGGAGGGCCTGGAGGAGGACCGCGTGAGCCAGCTCTGTCTGGGCTCGCCCTTCGACTACGACCAGCAGGCCCTGGTGTGCGCCCTGCCGTTCATGCCCTCACCCAAGTCCCCAGGGTTCCAGGAGGCCGTCGACAGCTTCCTCGAGGATCTTGCGACGGGGGTGCAACGGGGCACACTGGCCCTCTTCACCTCCTACAGCATGCTCAACCGAACCCACAGCGCCCTGAGAACACCCCTGAAGTCGCAGGGCATCCCCCTGCTCGGGCAGGGAATCGACGGGGGCCGCACCAGCATCACGGATCGATTCAAGCTGGAGGGACAGGCCATGCTGCTGGGCACCGACAGCTTCTGGGAGGGCATCGACGTGCCCGGCGAGGCGCTCCAGATCCTGGGCATCGTCCGGCTCCCGTTCGCCGTACCCTCCGAGCCCCTGGTGGCCGCCCAGATGGAGGAGCTCGAGAAGCAGGGCAAGAACTCGTTCCTCCACTACTCCGTTCCCGAGGCCATACTCAAGTTCAGGCAGGGATTCGGGCGCCTCATACGCAACAAGACCGACCGCGGGGCCGTGGTGATCCTGGACAGCCGGGTGCTCAACACGCGATACGGGCGCGCCTTCCTGGAGGCCCTGCCGGCGGGACACCAGTGCTTCAACACACAGGGCGAGGCCATAGGGGCCATCAAGGACTGGTTCGAGGGCGCAAACGGCGCCGGCGGATCTGCATCCTAGGAGAGACGGCACGTGACCAAGGGGCACACATCCGAGCTCAAGGGACCCCTGGAACTGCTTCTGCGCCACGTCCCGCAGTCGTACCGACCTCTGGTTGGGCAGGCCTATCACCTGGCCAGCGCCAGCCACGAGGGTCAGGACCGTGACACGGGCCAGCCCTTCATCATCCATCCGGTGGGCGTAGCCCTCATCCTCGCCTCAGAGCTCGGATTCGCCCGGGACGCGGAGATGATGGTAGCCGCGCTCCTCCACGACGCCGTTGAAGACTCCGCCCTCGATCTTGACGACATCACGCCAACCTTCGGCGATGCCGTGGCCACGCTGGTGAGAGGGGTCTCCAAGGTCGAGGGGGTACACGTTCGCAGCCGCTCCGCACGGCGTGCCGCGGCGCTCCAGCGACTGTTCACGGCCGCACGCCAGGATCCCCGCGTCCTGATCCTCAAGCTGGCGGACCGCGTGAACAACATGCGCAGTATCGAAGGTATCAAGGAGAGAAAGCGAAAAAGGCGCATCGCCCAGGAGACCGCGGACGTGTATGCGCCCCTGGCCCATCTGCTGGGGATGGACCGCATCCGTCGAGAGCTCGACGACCGAAGCCTCAGTTGCCTGGAGCCATCGGTCTACCGGAAGCTCGGCCGAGCCTTGGAGGCCGATCAGGGTGAGTCCTTCCGCGCCTTCCGCGATGAAACGGCACGGACGATGGCGCAGGCGGGAATCCGCCACCGGGTCCGCCTCCACGCCAAGAGCCTGGCAAGCCTGCGCCGGAAGACCGCGGGCAAGGAAGTCGGTGTGTCGGACGTGTATGACCGCCTCGCCGTCGAGATCATGGTCTCCAACCGCGATGCCTGCTACCGGTCGCTGGGCGCCGTCCACGGGCGTTTCGTGCCCCTGATGGAACGGTTCAAGGACTTCATCGCCATCCCGAAGCGGAACGGGTACCAAGCCCTCCACACCACGGTGATCGAGCAGGGCATGCGGTTCGAGGTCCACATACAGACACCTTCGATGTACCGGATGGGTGAGCTGGGCGTGGCCACGCTGCGGGGAGATGCCCTGCAGGAGGAGCGACGCCGGCGCTGGCTCCGCGACCTAGCCGAGTGGCACGTCCACGCCGGCCCTTCCGAGCGCTTCCTGGACGAGATGAAGCGGATCCTCTTCGTTCAGGAGATGGCCACCTTCACCCCCAAGGGGGATCCCATCGTGCTGCCCGAGGGGGCAACGCTGGTCGACTTCGCCTTCGCGGTCCACACCGATCTGGGCCTGCACTGCACGGGCGGGCGGGTCAACAACAGGCCCGCCTCCCCTTTCTCTGTCCTCAACTGGGGGGATACCGTCCAGATCGAGACCTCGGCAACACAGCAGCCCGCCAGCCACTGGCTTCGATACGTCAAGACCTACCGCGCCCGGCGTCTCATCCGGCGGCAGATCACACGCGCCCAGGCCTCCGACAAGGGCTGAACCCGCATGATGCACGCACCCATAAAGAGGATCCGGTGCGGGGCCCACGTCCGCGCCGATTTCACCGATGGAATCCTCGACCTCAACCACTGGCAGTACTGGCGATGGGACTCCGGCGTCGAGGTAGGCCTGTGCCCTGAAGGCCTCCGGGTGCAGGGAACCACGCAGGAATCCACCAGGGCCTTCTCGGGCCTCTGTTCCCGACAACTCTACCCGGCCGACTCGGTGCTCATCTGCGAGATGAAGGTCCGGTCTGACCTGAGACAGCGTGGGCGTATCGGCGCAGTCGTACACCTCTGCAACCGGCTGGTGGGGGACGATCTCGTCACGCTCGAGATCCCGGACAACAACGGCGAGGTGACCTTCGGCCACCACGAGGGTCGCCTTGGGTGGTTCCGGTGGTACCTGGATCAAAGCGGCGGGACGTCCCACAAGTGGCGGAAGGGGATCGAGCCCTTCTCGCCCATTGGCACGGAAGGCCAGGACTTCATCCCCGTGCGCGTGTCCTATTCCGAGCCCGACGGCATCCTGACCGGTCACCTTCGTCGCTCCGACAACTGGGTGGCGCTTGGCGGGCCCGTCCGGATGCGCAAGGTCTTCTCCGCCGTGGAGCTCAAGGTCGACGCGGCCGCGGAAGGGCTGAAAGTGGATGTCCTGTTCAGGAACTGCCGCCTCTTCCCCCAACCTGCACGATCGCCCGTGAGGGTCTACGTCGGAACCCACGCCAATCCGCCGGCGCCCCTGACGGACATATCCGTAGAGCTGCTTGAGCCCGATAGGGACCGGGCCCTCTCGGGCGGGGCGACCGACAGGGAAGGCCTTGCCGAGCTCAGCATGGATCCTGATGCGATCTAT
>JASLMQ010000534.1 GCA_030746455.1 Candidatus Latescibacterota bacterium | reverse complement strand
GGAACGCGCGCGGATCCGCGCCGAGATGCGGCGGAATCTGGCGCGGCGGGGCGCATCGGCCGAACAGGCGGAGCGGATGCTCGAGACCACCCTTGGAGGAGGCGCGTTGCCCTGATGCGCATGCCAGACACGAATCGTGTGATCCTCGGGCTCCTGGTGGCGCTCTACCTCGGCTTTGCCCTGAGCCTGATCCCCATCGGCGCCGACGACATCCGAATGGTGGATGCCTTCTCGGCGGATGAGGCGGACATCCTCTGGCAGGTGCGCCACCTGTATGTGAAGGGGATCACGGAAGTGCCCTCCTTCACCTACGGCGGGGCGCTCTATTATCCGCTGGCAGGAGCCCTTCACGCCGTGGGGCTGGTGAGCACGGTAACGGAACGCACGGTCGTGCTCGCGTTGCGCGGGTTCTGCCTGCTGGCCGGACTGGGCTGCCTCTGGCTGACCTACCGCATCGGGTGCCTGGTCTTCCATCGCTCTACGGGCCTGGTGGGGCTGTTTCTCCTCGTGGTCAGCCCGGAGTTTCTCCGCTGGTCGGTGGACGGGCATCCGGACCTGCCACAGCTCTTCTGGGTCCTGGCCGCGCTCTGGCATTGCTGCCGGCTGTGCGGCTCGCAGCGGATCGGGGACCTCGTTCTCGCCTCCCTGTTCGCCGGCCTCGCGTTCGGCACCAAGTACGGGGGAGGCTTCCTGCTGCCCGTGATCGCCGCAGCCGTGGTGCTGCCGAACCGGAACGGTGAGCTCGACCTGCGGGGGGTGAAGGGCCGGCTCGCACAGGCACGGACCTGGGGTGTCCTTGTCGGCATCCCGGCTGTGTTCGCCCTGACCTATGCCGTGACCAACCCCCACGCCCTGATCCACTTCGACGTCTTCCGTCGGACCATGGTCGACTACCAGGCGATCATGACCTTCGGACACATGTACCCCGAGGACCCCCGGGGCCTGCTGTGGCTGACGATCCTCGCCGGGGAGCTCGGGCCGATCCATACCGCGGTGCTCTCGGCGACGCTGGCCGTCGCCTGCGTCTTCGCCGTCCGACGCAAACGGGTTGCCGGCGACAGGGCTGTTCTCTTCCTGTGGTGTGCGGTCTTCCTGGGCTACCTGATTCTGATCGTCCACCTGCGGCGCCCGCGCCACCTGCTGCCCGTCCTGCCGTGCCTGCTCCTGTTCACGGCCGAGGGCTACCGCTTGCTGGCTCGCGGCCTGCTGGAGCGTACCCTCCGGCCGCTCGTGATGCGCTACTGCCTGCCGCTGTTTCTCATCGCCCTGTGCTGGGGACAGCTGAGTGGGGCGCATCAGGTCTTCAGGGACCGGCAGATGCGGCTGAAGAACCGGGCGGAGGACATCGCTCTGGGCCGGTGGCTGGCCGCGGAGGCCTCAAGGCGTACCTCGATCATCTACGATGCCTACTCCTACATACCCCCCACGTTCAAGCGGGTGTACCGGACCTTCGGGCAGACCTACGCCATGGTCAACCACTTCCAGCCCGATCTGCTAGTGGTCCGGGATGCCATCGCCGGGCGGTACCGCGACGCCGGAAATGCCGAACGGGTCCGGATCGGCAAGGACCCCTATATGGACCACCATCACTTCTACCGCTACCTGCAGGAGGGTCGGTTCCCCGAGTACCAGCTCCTCAGGGACTTCGGGACGATCGCGGTGTACCAAAGGACACAGCCGCCGAGATCCGCGCAGGCGGGTCTGAGGTGGCTCGACCTGCTGATCGCCTACAACGAGGGGAAGGTATACGGCATCGCGGAAGCCAGCCGGAAGCTGGGGGACATCCACGCATCGGTTGGGCTGGGGGAGGAGGCCGAGGCCTCGTACAGGCAGGCGGAGAAATCGGCCGGAACGACCGTCGCGACCTACGACCGGCTTCGGGACCATCTGCGCGGCGGGAACCTGCAGGGCGCGAGAGAGGCCTGGGCAGAGGTCTCCATGGCGATCGCGGCAAAGCCTCCTGCCTACCAGGCCACGGTCCGTCACCACGTGGCGAGCCTGTTCTACGAATCGGGTTTCCTCGATGACGCAATCAGGGAGGCACAGGAGGTGCTGCGCCTGAATCCGGAGCTTCGGGCCTGTGCGTTCGATCTCGGCCTGTTCTACCTGGCGAGCGGGGATGTCGAGCAGGCCAACGCCGCCTACGCCCGGGCGGTGGAGAAGCACGGTGCAGATGCACAAGCGGAGCAAAGGCTTCGTGGCGCCCTTGGGAAGGCCGTCCCGGTCGAGAGCGGGGAGGGGATTCTGAGGCGCTATTTCGTGAGTGACGGGAGTCCCTGAGCCGATATCGGTAGTGCAATCACCCGAGGCATCGTGTGGAGGTGTTGCGGGATGAAGATCAGCGTGATCATACCGTGCTACAACGAAGAGGCATCCCTCGAGGCGGCCGTCACGCAGGTGCGTGAGGCGCTCGACGGCCGCGACTTCGAGGTGGTGCCTGGTCGATGACGGCAGCACCGACAGCACCGCGAACGGAATCCAGGGGCACGCGGAGTCGGATGCGCGCATCCGCCCCGTGTACCTGACCCGGAACTACGGACAGACCGCGGCGATGGAGGCCGGCTTCGACGCGGCGACGGGGGACGTGCTGGTGCCGATGGACGCGGACCTTCAGAACGACCCGCACGACATCCCGGCGCTCCTGGCGAAGCTCGATGAGGGCTACGATGTGGTCAGCGGATGGCGCAAGGACCGGCAGGACAAATGGTCGCGCGTCCTGCCGTCGCGAGTGGCTAACGCGGTGGTCAGCTG
>JASLMQ010000533.1 GCA_030746455.1 Candidatus Latescibacterota bacterium | reverse complement strand
GTAATCCTGCCGCTTCGGAACGTCCTGGCGCATCTCGCAGTTCTGCGTTTTCGAGCCAAAGGGCGTTCATACGAGCCAGAATCCCAGTAGCGTCGCGATGGTCCCGTAGGCCCACTTCTCGCTGCCCTTGTGGAACTTCCTCGAGAGGATCACGAACAGGGCCGAGGGCAGGAGAGCCGCCGTGATGACCACCTGGACGATGAACTTCGAGCTGTCCGGGGCCGCGCCGGCCGGAGGCGCCGGACCTCCTCCGGGCTCCTCGGGCTCGAGCTCCTCCACGCGCTCGCTCGCCATCTCGACGCCGCCGGGAAGCGTAGCGACCACCCACAGGCCCAGGAGAACGATGGCAACGATGAAAAGCAGGCGAGGAAAGCGGCTCGAGAACATAGGTCTGGGCTCCTGATTCGCATCAGCGGGGCCGATTCATCCCTTATCCAGGTCTCAATATCGCTCCAGAAGCCGCCAAGGTCAAGCAGGCTTTGCTGTGCGGAGATGTCAGCGGCGCAGGCGTGTGCCTCTCTCAGCTCCTTCTCCGGATCGCGACGATCCTCTCCTCCAGTCGTTGTAGGAAGCGTGACCGGTCCTGCTGGCGAAACGGCGGAGGTCCACCCGCAATGCCACCCGCTTCACGCAGATCGGCCAGAAGGTCGCGCGTGGCCAGCGCCGACCCGATATTGTCCTCGGTGAACGGGCGGCCCGAAACCCCGAGCACGTATGCCCCCTTCTCCAGGCACCGTGCCGCCAGGTGGATGTCCGCAGTGACCACGATATCGTCCTTTTCGACCTGCTCGGCGATCCAATCGTCCGCCGCGTCGGGATCCGATCCCGCCACTTCCAACGCGAATCCGTCGTCTCCCGGGATCCGCATCCACTGCGCCGCCACAAGCGTCACGTTCAGGCCGTGTCGTCTGGCAACCCGGTAGACCTCCTCCTTCACCGGACAGGCATCGGCATCCACGTATAGGTGCAGCACGGATTCGACCTCCCCTCAAGTGCCCTCGCCGGCTCTGATTGCTTGGGGGAACCGGAGGCCCCCACGGTCCGACTCCTCTTGGCTTGCCCGGGACACGGCACTATCTTGTACTCGTTCCCTCGCGGAAATCGCGCATACTGTCAATGTACGGAACATGAACGAAAAAACGAGGATTCCTGAGATCACAGGCGAACGATTGCAGGTCGAGCCCGTTGCCGTCACCGGACAGTCCAACCGGGCTACCGTACCCGACACGCTGGACCTGGCCGACCACGCCGGGGCCGCGATCAACGTGATGACACGCGCTATAGATCCGGTGGGCTACTACTGCTGCTGGCAGTCGATGAACTTCAGCACGAACCCGCCCTACTTCAGGGTCCCTGCGTGGCTCACCTACAAGTGGCTGGAATCGCTCCCCCATATGCGGCAGATGTCCGGGAGCGATCTGAACCTGGATATCGAGCAGGGGGCCATGCAGACCTTCGTGGACCACATCGATCCATCGAACGGACTACTCGGGGAGCCGGTGGATTCGCCCGCCGAGAACATACCCTCCCAGGCCATCTCGCCCCTGCAGTGCTCCCGTCTCATGCTGGCGATGAACGCCTGGCACGATCGGGACGGCGACCCCCGGTGGAAGCCCATCATCCACAAGATGGCAGAGGGGCTCGACGGCATCGCCATCCGCAGATCGAGCGGCGATCGCACGATTGCCTACTACCCGGAGGAATCGGGCCTCTGCACCGACGGGGTCTGGCGGTTCACGGAGCGCAGGATCCGGGGAGGTTTCTTCCCCTATTTCCCCCCGGATATGCCCGATCGTGAGCAACAGGGGCTCGAGGCGGCCGCCAAGTTCGAAGTCGGTACCGTGATCCGCGCCCTTGTAATGAGCTGCCGCGAGACCGGGAACGAGGCGACGCTCCAGCTGGCCAGGGATCTACTGACGTTCTGCCGACTGCCGGGCATGTGGGAAGACACCCGGGACCTCGGGGTGGCCGGATGGGAGCACGGGGTCTTCGCGGGGCACTTCCACGGGAACACGATGGCGATCCGTGGCATGCTGGACATCGCCGTGCTCACGGGCGATCAGCAGTGCAAGGAGCTGGTCCGGGAGGCCTACGAGTACGGCAAGAACGCGGGCATCCCGCGGCTTGGGTGGACCCAGGGGTGGGTCTCGCCCCTGCGGCACGGCAAGCTCGCGCTCGCCGCGACCGTCTGTGAGGGGTGCTCGATCGGCAACATGATCGCCCTCGCCATCGGGCTGACCGATGCCGGAATGGGAGATTACTGGGACGATGTGGACCACTTCGTGCGCAACCAGCTGGTGGAACAGCAGTATCGCGACATCGACCGGCTCAGGGAGATATCCGCACTCGCCGTGGCCACGCGTAGCGAAATGGACCTCTCCTCCATCACCCACAACACGGAGGACGTCTTCGAGCGCGCCCTGGGCGCCTTCGGTGAGGCTGCGCCCGACCGCATGGGCGACTCCGGTGGCGGCCCGGAGCTGATCGGCTACGGCTGCTGCACCGGAAACGGCAGTTTGGGGTTCTACTACGCCTGGGAGGGGGCCGTACGTCACGCGAATGGCGTCACCAACGTCAACCTGCTGCTGAACCGCGCCTCGCGGTGGGTCGACGTGGACAGCTGGCTGCCCTATGAGGGCCGTGTCCTCATCACAGTCAAGGACACGCGCTCCGTGGCGGTGAGGGTCCCGGGTTGGGTCGACATCGTGAGCGTTGGAACAACGCTTGACGGCGAGGACGTTGAGCCGCTCCGCGCCGGTCGATATCTGGTCCTGACCTCGCTCCGCTCCGGACAGAAGATCGAGCTAAGGTTCGACGTGCCGACCGATCAGGGCAGCTATCTCATCCCCGGCCACGTGAGCGGGCGGTTCAACATCACCTTCCGGGGCAGCACCGCCGTCTCGGTGGTGAACGAGCTGGGCTCCCCCGGCGGTGAGAACGACATGGTCTACCGGATCTACCGGCGAGATCATCTCAAGGGGAACCGGGCACCGGTCAGAGAGGTCACCCGTTTCGTCGGCGCCTGACCTCCAGACGACAGGATAACGATCCCAAGTGAGGGTAACGCAATGAGGACTACGACCTGCCGCCGCTTCTCAGGCCTCCTCTTGTGCATGGCTGTCGGAATCGCAGGGGTCGGCCACGGAAGCGCCCTCGGCGAACCGTTGCAGAACATCGCGTTGGGCAAACCCTACACCATGCTCAATGCAGGCAAGTACCCTGCCTGCACCGATGACGGGGACCGGACCGATCTGACCGATGGCGAGATCCACGACGGAGAGTCGTTGTGGACCCAGAAGGGTACCGTGGGCTTCAGCGCCCGAAGGGATATGTGGATCACCGTCGATTTGGGCAAGGTCGAGCCCATCGTGGGCGCGGCCCTGCACACGGGGGCGGGCGCCGCGTCGGTCATGTGGCCGATCTCCCTCTCTGTCCGGGTCAGCGATGACGGCAAGGCGTTCGCCTTGGCCGGCGACCTCGTTCGCATGCACGAGGGCGATCTGCCCCGGGCCTATCAGGGCTACGTATCGCATACATACCGAACGACAGAACTGAGGACCCGGGGCCGGTACGTGCGGTTCGAGATACTCGTTCCCGGTGAGTTCGCATTCGCCGACGAGGTCGAGGTGTATCGCGGGGACCGTGGATTGCTTGTGGCACCTGCCGGCGGACCACCGGTCGCCAGCGAGCAGATCAAGGACCCAGACCGGCTTACGCGAATGGGCTGCTACCGCAGGATCCGCAGCGATCTGGAGAACGTCCGCGCCCTCGTCCGCCACGCCTCTCCCGAGGATGCCGACAGCTTGATCGCCCGGCTCGACCGGGTCCAGGCCAAACTGGAGGAATCCCGGTTTCCGGCCGATGTGGCGTCGTTCAGGGCCATCGTGCCGTTCAACAATCTCCACGCGGAGGTCTTCCGGGTCTACAGCCGCCTTTTGCCCCCACGAGGCGAATCGGGCATCTCGCTCTGGCATACGCCGCGCTACCGTATGCTGTCGATGTTCGAGGAACCGGGCGAAGCGGTCTCTGAGCTCACCATCACGATGGGGCAGAACGAGCGTCGGGCTGAGGTGCTCAACGTCACCAACACCTCGGATCGAGCAGGGACGCTGCGCTTCGGGATCGTGGGCCTTCCGGGCGGCACGAACCCTGACTACATCAGGCCCCATCAGGTCGAGTACGTCGACGGACGCGAGGGCGAGGTCATCGCCTCCGCGCTGGTGCCACTCGAGCAGAGAGACGGGTCCTACGAAACCGCGATCGCCTCCGGAATGACGCGT
>JASLMQ010000532.1 GCA_030746455.1 Candidatus Latescibacterota bacterium | reverse complement strand
CGGAAGGTAGCATCGTTGTCCTCCGGTGTGCGCGGTTGATTTATGCCGTCAGACCCGTATATTTGCGGTAGGGACCGCACTGAAGATACTCAAATCGACACAATCCGAGGGCATTTTTCCGCGGTTGTACTCAGGGGGGGGCATGGCGATACGGAAGGTGGCCCGGATGGGCCATCCTGTGCTTCGGCAGGTGGCTCGACCAGTCACGGAGGAGGAACTCGAGGGCCCCGATATCGGTCTTCTCATCGGGGATATGATAGACACGGTTCGCGACTACGAGGGGGCCGGCCTGGCGGCCACACAGGTTCACGACCCCCGGCGCGTGATGCTCGTGCGGGTCTCGGACGAAGAAGAGGGGGGCGGCCAGGTGCTGGCGCTGATCAATCCGGAAATGCGACCCATCGGCGAGTCCAGATCCGAGGACTGGGAGGGCTGCCTGAGCATACCGGACATCCGCGGACGGGTTTCGCGTTGGGATGCCGTGGCGGTCGACGCGGTCGACACATCCGGTGCCCCCGTCTCCTTCGACGCGCGGGGCTTCGCGGCACGGGCCATTCAGCACGAAATCGATCATCTGGACGGCATCCTCTTCCTGGACCGGATGGATGACCTCAGGTCTCTGTCGTTCATCGAGGAGTATGCGCGCTTCGCTCAAGACCCCGCGTCCCAGGAAACTGACCCTTAAGCGATGCGAGAAACTGCCGAAATATAGTACGGGAAGGCGTGGACGTTCAGAAGGGAACTGGGCTTCGCTTGCACAGGCCCTGATGGCCGGGTCCCATCGGAACAGGCAGCAAGGCATCGTCCCTCCCCGTTGGTTGGGGCGGGCACCGGCAAGGAGGCGGAAACGCTTGGTCTCTCGTAGAACCTGGATCTACCGACTCACCGGTCTCTTCCTATGCGCGCTGCTTGTTGCGAATGGCTGTGCGGTTCGAAGGCTGCCGCCGATCAAGTACGTGCCGTTCCTGGGCAAGAAGCCGGATTCGTCCATCGAGGCGATCCTGGGTGAGGCCCTGAAGGACAGGAACCCGATCGTGAGACGGGACGCTGTGCGGCTGTTGGGTACGATGACGGCAACACCCAAGGAGCAGCGGAAGAGCGCCGAATCTCTCGGCCGGGCGCTTCAGGATCGCGAGGAGGACATACGCCTGGAGGCCGTGAAGGCCCTGGGCAATTTCCCACCTGAGATGAGTGGACCGTACCTGAGAAAGGCGCTGAAGGACGAAAGCGTGAGGGTGCGGATCCAGATCGTGCAGGTGCTTAAGGATTCCTACCAGAGACAGTCCAGTCAGCTCCAGGCGGTGGCCACGGGGCAGTAAGCGCCGCGGCCCCGTCGGCGTCACAGCCGCCCGATCTCCGGGCGGCCAGAGGCACAGACCCGTGTTACCCGGATTCGTCCGGGACCCGGGTCTTTCGTTTGCCCGCCAGTTGAGGCGCAGGACCTCGCCGTCTCATCCCCTCAGAATTCGATGCCGAACCCGGTCGACCCTTCGTACATTCGGTCGACCGCCGTGACCAAGGCTCGGGGGAGGAGCATGAGCCCGCGTGAGAATCCTGCATGTCGTTGATTTCTCTCTGCCGCACCGACAGAGCGGCTACAGCATTCGGACCCATTACATCGTGACCACCCAGAGGAAGCTGGGATGGGATCCGATCGTCCTCTCCAGGGAGGCCGGGCTCGCAGTCCGGTCGGAGGCCTTCCCGGTGGTCGAGGAGATCCTGGACGGCGTGACCCACCTGCGTGAGCCCGCCCTGTCACTGGAGAAGGGCATCGTCCAGCGACTGGAGCAGGCTCGTGACTTCCGGGATCAGTATCCCCACGGAATCCGACGGCGGTTCAGGAAGCACATCTCCAGGGCGGTCCGCAAGCACGCACCGGACCTGATCCACGCCGCCTCGCCCTCCACGGTCGCGCTCTGGTCGATGGACGTGGGCGAGCAATGGGGGATACCGGTGGTCTACGAGGTACGGGGTATCTGGCACGACACCTCGGTCGCCCTGGGGCAATTGGAGGAATCCTCTGAGGTCTACGCGCTCCGACACCGGCAATTCCTCGACGCCCTCGCACGTGCCGACGGAATCGTGACCCTGGCCGAGACGCTCAAGGCCGAGTTCGTCAGGGAAGGGATTCCCGCCGAGGCGATCGGGATCGTGCCGAACGGCGTGGATCTGGATCGATTCGCCCCGCGGCAGAGGCCGCGAAAGCTGGCTGAAGGACTTGAGATCTCGGCCGACGAGCTGGTGATCGGACACATCGGGGCGATCCGGAACCTCGAGGGGCTCCACCTTCTGCTGGGTGCCGCCGATGCGCTCCGTCGCACCGGACTGCGCTTTCGGGTCGTGGTCGTGGGCGACGGAAGCGAGCTTGCCAACCTCGAATCCCTGGCCAGGGAGCGGGATCTAGAGCCGATGGTCCATTTCGTGATGCCGAGGACGCGCAGCCGAGTCACCGAGCTGGTCACGCCCATCAAGCCGTACGAGGCGATGGCGAAGGCCGTGGTGGTGAGCGATGTGGCCGCGCTGCGCGAGATCGTGTCGGACGGCGAAACGGGCCTGGTGTGTGCGGCGGATGATGCGAAGGACCTCGCGGAGAAGTGCGGCGCGCTGCTTCGCGACCGGGAACTGCGCGAGCGCCTGGGACGGCAGGCGCGACAGTGGGTGGTCGAGCATCGTGGATGGTCGACGGTGGTTCGGCGCTACGGGGCGGTGTACGAAGAGGTGCTCGAGAGGAAGTCTCGATCCGAGCCGACCGACCCCGGGCGGGCCAAACGGATCGTCTTTTGCAGCGCGGGAGTCGGGACTTGGGCGGTCGACGGCAGGTCTTTGCCATCGGACCTGGAGCATGACCACGAGATCCGCGTGATCGAGGCTCTGGAGGTGGAGAGGGCGAGGGGGACGATGGAGGGCTTCGTCCCCGACGTGGTGCTGGTGGAGGCCTTTCCCTTCGGCCTCCGGGAGCGGGGAGCCGACCTGCTGGGATTGATCGATGCGGCGAACGCGGCACATCCCGATGTGGATGTGGTCTGCCTCCTGGACGGTGCCTCATTGGGCAGCGACGGAGCAGAGGTCTCGGGCCAGGAGATCTGCCTGGCCCTCTACGCCCACTTCGATGCCGTACTGGTTCTGGGTGACCCGCAGGAGGACCGGATCGAGGATCGGCTCTCCTGGGCAAAGGACATCTATGGTTCCCGTGGTCTATTTGGGCAAAGGCGTTGAAGCCGCCCGCCGGGCGAATGCCTACCTGGCCGACCTGTAGGGTCACCCTTCAGCCAGCAGATCCTTGGTCTCCTTCTCGAGACTTTTCTCTGCGCCCCGGCTATACCCGACGTGGCGGAAGCGGATCCGTCCTTCACGATCGACGAGATAGACGGTCGGGATGCCACGGACCCGGTACGTCGCGGCCACCCGGGGATTGACGGGAAGGACGGTGAACGTGAACCCGTGGTGGGAGACGAAGCTGCGCACCTTTGCCGGGTCCCGGTCGGTCGCCAGGGCCAGGACCACCAGACCCTCCGATTCGAGCTGCTCGTGCAGCCGCTGGATGTGGGGGAGCTCCTCCCTGCATGGCGGACACCAGGTGGCCCAGAAGTCGATCAGGACGACCTTACCCCTTAGATCGCTCAGCCGGACCTCCTTACCCTCCAGATCCGTCAATGCGAAATCCGGCGCCAGGTCGGAGACCTTCGCCGAGGGGGCTTGTCGCGGGGCCTGTTCCCCCGAGCGTGCAGGACCCTTGGCGCCAACGTCGACGTTGCGGCGCGTCCTTGCCGACAGGAGGACGACGGTTACGACGGCGACGACCGCTACGGCCACCAGCGTTGTCCTTCCCACTTTCCCCATTGCCATTCAGAATCCTTCCGCTATGGATGTCGGCGCGGCGTCAGCGGCCCGTCCGGCGAGGCCCTAGATGTAGCCCGTTGCGCCGTCGTCCCGCACCGGGCACGTGCGCTGCCAGTGGACGTATTCGCCTTGCGTGAGGGCGTCCTCGTTCACATCGATTCCGAGCCCCGGGCGGTCTCTCAACTCCAGGTAGCCGTCCTTGGGCAGATAGGGTTCGTCCACCCAATCCTTCCACTCCGAGCGCGTCGGATCGATATACTCAAGGATCTTGAAGTTGTGGGTGGCGGCCGCGAAGTGTACGTTGACGGCCGTCGCGATCGGTCCCATCGGATTGTGGGGGGCCACGGTGACGTAGTGGGCCGCGGCGATCGTGGCGATGTTGCGCATCTCCAGCAGGCCGCCGCAGACGCACACGTCGGGTTGGATGATGTCCGCTGCCTGGGCCGAGATGAGGTTCAGGAACTCGAAACGCATGTACAGGCTTTCGCCGGTCGCCAGGGGAACCTGCATCTGCTCGCGCAGGCGGGACCAGGCGGGGATGTGCTCCGGTCGAAGGGGCTCTTCGTAGAAGAGGGGATCGTAGGGTGCCAGGGCGTTGGCGAGCTGCAGGGCGCGGATCGGTTCGAAGATCTTCGCGTGGGGATCGAAGGCGAACTCCCAGTCGTCTGGGGTGTGCTTCCTGAGGCCCTCGAAATACTCCGAAGCCGCCTTGCAGAGCAGGCCCCACCGTGTGTTGTCCGGAGGCATCCGGTAGGGGCTGGTCTTGAATGCCGTTAAGCCCCACTGCTCGTGCATCCGCTGTGCCGACTCTGCCGCGGCCTCAGGGGACTCGCCGCCCACCCCCTGATACACACGGACCCGGTCGCGGACGTTGCCCCCCAGCAGCATATAGACCGGAAGCCCCGCCGCCTTACCGCTGATGTCCCAGAGCGCGTGCTCGATCCCCGAGATGGCGGCGAGCCCCGTCCCGCCCGGCGGGAATCGGAGCTGCTGGTGGGTCTTCATCATCAGATACTCGATCCTGCGCGGGTCCTCGCCCACGAACCAGGTGGCCAGGTAGTTCACGATGGGTTCGATCGAGAGGTCGGGGCCCACGGAGTAGGCCTCGCCCCATCCGTGGATTCCTTCGTCGGTCTCGACCTTGATGAGGGCGCGCGTACGGTTGCTGAAGGTGGACAGATAGGTTTTGACCGCCGTGATTTTCATCAGATGGTCCTCCTTGAAGGGTGGTGATCGCAACGACCGGACAGCTCTGGGACCTCAAGATAACCATTCGGCCCTCCGGGTCAAGCAATCCGGTCCGCGATGGGTGCCATCCGCCCCGCCGACCGGGCCAGGGCGCAAGCTTGACGGGCGATGGGCTTTTCGGTTTATTTGGCCTTCGCCATTGATCCGCCGCAATCAGTGGCACAGGTCGGTAGTGATGGAGCACTCATAGTCGGCGGCAGACGGGGCCCTCAACTCAGAGGACGACGACAATGAAGATCACTGACGTGAAGACCTATCTGGTGAATGCGGACGAGGCCACGCGGACGAGCCGCCCGCGCGGACGCAACTGGCTCTTCGTGAAGGTGCTGACCGACGAAGGGGTGACCGGCGTGGGGGAAGGGGGAGGCTGGCCGGTGGTCGTCGAGAAGGCGATTCGGGAGCTCCGGCACTTCCTCGTGGGCGAGAATCCGTTCGAGATCGAGCGACTCTGGCTCCGGCTGTATGACATCCTGCACGGGCACGGGATGACGGGCGCCGTTCGAGGCGGGGCCATCAGCGCGATCGATATGGCCCTGTGGGACATCAAGGGAAAGGCGCTCGGCGTTCCGGTGTATGAGCTGCTGGGAGGAAAGATGAGGGACCGGATCCGGGTCTATGGGCACGCCAGCACCCCTCAGGCCGCCGAGCGGCTGATGGATCGGGGCTACA
>JASLMQ010000531.1 GCA_030746455.1 Candidatus Latescibacterota bacterium | reverse complement strand
TGGCAAACACAGGATCGTGCAGGCAGAACGGAGGCGGAGAGATGCTGAGGATCGAGGAGCCCTTCCACGGAGCCGTTCTCAACCGGCGGCACGGCAGGCAGACAGATGACGGACTGGCGATCGAGGTCACCGGAGAGGCGGCCCTGTTCGATGAGGTCCGGGTGAACGGGGCGGCAGCACAGCGGTCCGGAACCCGATTCGTCGCTGAGACCACGCTGCGCGACCGGGAGACCGAGATCATCGCGACGTCAGAGGGCAGCGCGGGTCTGCAGGAGCATCGCGTGCGGGTGGTGTGGGACCAGCATTCCGAGCCTCGCTACCGATTCTCCATCGATGACAACAGCTTCTTCCTGCGCGACATCGCGCGCGAGGGCCACGACTCGTTGTTCGACTGCTTCTACCTGAAGGGTCTGCGTGATCTGCACGACCGATACGGCGTGCGGTTCGTCTTGAATATCTACTATGCGACTGAGGATGGGTTCGAGCTCCCGGAGTTCCCCGACCGGTACCAGGGCGAATGGCGGGACAACTGCGACTGGCTCATACTCGCATTCCATGCCTACGCCAACAACCCGGCTCGACCCTACCAGTATGCGGCACCGAACACGCTGATCGGGGATCTGGATCGGGTCGCGGAGCAGATCGTCCGGTTCGCCGGAGAGCAGAGCTACTCGCCTCCGACGGTGATCCACTGGGGCATGGTCCAGCCGACGTCCTTGAAGCCGCTTTTCGACCGCGGCGTGCGCGTCCTCAGCGGCAACTTCCGTCGGTGGAACGGTGGATACGATATCAATTATCTGCTGGACGACGAGCGATCCGAGTACCTGTCCCGGCACGACGCCCTGATGGACTTCGACAGTGGGATCGTGTTCTCGAACATCGATATCATCTGTAACCAGGTCCCGGTGGATCGGACCGTGTCGACGTTGGAGCCGCGGATGAAGGATCCGAATACAGCTGAGATCATGGACCTGTTCACGCATGAGCAGTACTTCTGGCCCTTCTACCACGCTCACATTCCCGACCATTTCGAGAGGCTGGATGCGGCCATTCGACTGGTGACGGAAAACGGGTACAAGCCCGTGTTCTTCCACGAGGGGTTCCTGGGAGGCCGGGAGTAGGAGGAAGCTGACCGTGTACGATTGGACGGATTTCGAGTATACCCGGTTCGGCAGGTTCGCGCACCGGTTCGCTCCGGTGCTGGCGGGAGAGAGCTCGGAGGGGGAGGGGCGCATTACGCCACGCCTCTGGCACTTCACTCACTTCGACAGCGGTGCTCCTTTCGATGAGGAGATACAGAGCCTCATCGTCCTGGAGGAGGGGATCGGCCAGATCCCGGCCTGGGCGATCGACGTCGCCATCCAGATCGACAGCTTACCTCATTGCGGACAGATCAGCTTCCCCGACCCGATCTATGCGATCTGCCGCGGCATCGGCCAGGAGAAGCCGGATCCGGGCTTCCTGTTCTGCTTTGAGGCCAGCTCGGAGACGAAGGCGCGCGTGGAGGAGTACGTCGAGATCCTCGAATCCTGGTGCGGGAGGCAGACCCAGAGCACGGTTGCCTCCAGGTGGGCCGACCGACGCGCACTCGTAGACAAGGTCTACGGCTCTCTCGGGGGGCCGACCCCGTTGAAGCTGCTGCTGGTGGAGCGTGTGATGCTGCAGTGTCGGTTCTGGATGGATGCACTGATCACGAATGACGGCGGCCTCCTGACAATTCAGACGGACAGATCACTCCCTCCCGGACCGCAGTGGTCGCGCGACCGCCGCGTAGATCCTGCGGCGGCGGATCAGGAGCGGCGCTTGAGGGAGGAAGCGCAGCAGCGGGGCTTCGATGCGGGTGCCTTCCTCGCGGAGATGGCCCACCCGTGGCTGTGCCACCAGCGCCTGTTCGACCAGATGGACGCGATGCTGGAACGGATCGGCCGGGAGGAGGATGTGTACGACAAGGAGGCCGCCCGCGATGATGCGCAGATGGCGGCCGAGAGGATGCAGCGAATCCACGGCATATGTGTCGATGCGCTCGGGCATTGGGTGGAGGGGGAGCGGCCGAGCCAAAGACTGTGGGAGGACAACGAGGCCGCCGGGATTCTGAAGGGCACCTACGATGCGCTTGGGGCCACGACACCGGTCAGGGTGTGGCTTGCCTCGGTCCTCCGGAAGAAGATCGCGCTCTTCTTGGAGCACGATCTGGCGAACACACTTGCCGTCTAGTGGCTCTTGCCGGGGCAGGACGCATCCCATTCAGGACTGGGATGTCACTGGCTGCGAGGCGAGGATGCTGGTGCGAATTCGTGAGACGTGAGACGTCAGACGTGAGACGACTGAGGCGGTTGATTTCCGTCGGCCATTGAGTCGTCTGACGTTAGACTTCTGACGTCTCACTGCATCTGTCGAACCAGACTAACAGGAGATCAGAGGAGGGAATAGGTGCAATGGGTGACGCAAGCCAGACACTGATCTACGAAAACGCGTTCGACAAGAGCCAGGACGAATGGGCCGCGGAGATGGCAGAGGACTGGTCCATGGAGGGGAAGGGGATTGCCGAATGTGGCAACGGTCACCTGTCCCTTCGATCTGAGATCTTCACCGTCCCACGGGACAAGGACGGGCATTTCAACTTCTGGCTGAAGCGGGAATTCCCTGCGAACGTGGCATTCGAGTGGGAGTTCTGCTATCCTGAACCCGGTGAGGAGGGTCTGGCGATCATCATGTGGGCTGCTCGCGGCCGGAAGGGCACGGATATCTTCGACCCGTCGCTGCCTCCCCGAAAGGGGGAGGTGATGAGCGACATGCACAGCGGGGCGATCGACTGCTATCACACCTCGTACATCGCGCGAGGTCGGAAGGAAGCGAATCTGAGGAAGAACTACGGCTTCCACCTCGTTGCGAGTGGACCCGACCTCTCGACCGTCAGCCAGCCTGATGAGTGGCACACCATCCGTCTGACTCAGATGAACGCCACGATCACACTGCTCTTCGACGGCAGGGAATGCTACCGCTATCACGATGATGGTACGGAAGGAGGGCCGCCGATCGAGACGGGCGGGGCGTTCGGCTTTCGGCAGCAGAACAACCTGTACAGGGGGGACTATCGGAACTTCAGGGTCTATGGCCTGGAGCCGTGAGAAGCGCAACTATCCCTCGGTACGCCCCTAGCGGGGCTACTCGGGACAGGCTCCAGACGCGAAAGACGCGAAAAGAGAGACCTGCGTGGCAAGGATAAGCCCGACGGGAGGTAGCGCGTGGATACTCTAAGAGCGGCGGTGGTGTCGTCGCGAAGTCGGTTCTGCGATACGGATGCGAACCTGAAGCACTTCGCGAGCCTGACAAACCGGGCGGCCGAGAAGGGCGCCCGATTGGTGTGCTTCCCCGAGCTGGCCCTGTCGAGCTATACGACGCGAAGGGAAGTGCTTGATGTAGCAGAGAAGATCCCCGGGCCCTCAACGGATGCCCTGTCGGAGATCGCCGCACGCAACGAGGTCACCATCTCTGTGGGAATGCCCGAGAAGGCTGGCAATCGGTACCACATCGCACAGGTCCTTGCGGGGCCAGATGGCTACATCGGGAAGTACAGGAAGCATCATCCGACAGGGGACGAGCAGACGTGCGGATTCTCGCCGGGGAAGACGTTCCCTAGCTTCACGATCGACGGCTTCCGGTTCGGGATCAACATCTGCGCGGACGGACGGCAGCCGGGCACGGTCGACGCGCTCAAGAAGAAACGGGTCGACGTGATCCACCATCCGCACGGCAACGTGCTGTCGCTCGGAAGGAATTCGGAGGAGTGGACCCGGGGCAAGGTGGTCTACTTCGTTCCTCGAGCCGTACACGCACGCGCCTACATCCTGATCAACAATTCGGCGGGGGACACCGTCGATCAGGGGGGCAAGATGCGATTCGGCAGCGGGGCGCTAGCCATCGATCCCCTGGGACAGGTCGTAAAGCGCACGACTCAGGAGACTCGGTCCGAGAAGATGATTGTGGTCGATCTTTTGAGACCCCTTGATCGGTTGGTACCTGATTTCGAAATGCGAGTCCTCAAGAGGAACCCGTAGAGCACCACCCAAAACCGCTTTCTCAAAAGCCGAGGAACACCGGCTCCGGGCGCCTGGATTCGATCGAGTCGGCGACGGCACAGCAGACGGCGACGGATCGTGCGCCGTCGACCGCGTCGATGAGCGGGGTTTCACCGGTGTCGATGCAACGCAGGAAGTGCTCGAGCTCCTGTGGGCAGGTGTGGTCCTCGGCCCGAATCGGGATCGGGAGCTGCATGAAGTCTTCCACGTGTGGGATCCCGTCGACGAAGAGCCGGTCGTTGACCACCGACCCCTTGGTCCCGTAGTAGCTGAAGTTCATCGCGTACGGGATCTTGGCGCCGCAGGAGACCAGGCACTTGCCCACGGCGCCCGACTCGAACCGCAGATTGGCGATGATCGTGTCGTACCAGGGCGCCTGTGCGATGTTCCGGTTGGCGCCGAAGGCGCTCACCTCCACGATTTCCCCCGCGATCCACCGCATCAGATCCAGCGGATGGCAGGCCCCACCGATGATCGGCAGCTGTCCCTCCTTTTCCGCGTCCATCCACCAGTCGTGCCCGGGCAGGTCCAGGAACGGTCCCAGATCGTGGACGTAGTCGCCCTCCACGAAGCACGCCTTGCCGAGCGTACCGTCATCCACCATCTTCTTGACGGCCGTGAACAGGTTGACGAAGCGAGCGCCGTGACCGACCATCACCTGCGTGCCGGACCTTCGCGCGGCATCGACAACCTGCTGACACTCGTCCACCGTCACGGCGAGCGGCTTCTCCACGAAAACGTGCTTGCCGGCGCCCAGCGCGGCAACGGCCTGAGCCACGTGCTGGGAGTTCGGCGTGCAAAGGTAGAGGATGTCTACATCGGGATCCTCGACCACATCGCCGAAGCGCGTGGTGACCTTCTCTGCGGCATATGTATCCTTCAGCGCTTGGGCAACCGCTTCGCTCCTCGGCGTCGTACAAATGGTGTGCAGCTCGGCTGAGGGATTCGCCTCGATGGCCTTGATGTGCTCCACACCGATGTATCCCGTGCCCGCGACGGCAATCGCACATCCGTTCATCTTCTGCCTCCTTCCGCGTTACATCGGCCTGCCCGTTAGGTCGAAGATCGTACGGGTCACGTCCACCGGGTCGTCGTAGCCCGCCAGGCGCATCGCGTCGATGATGCGCTGATTCATCGGCCAGGGCCACAGGGGCTTGTCCGTGAGCACGCCGTCCTGGTACCGGCGGGTGACGTCCGCGCCGCCTGGCACGCAGAGCAGGTCCCTGTGGAGTGGCGGGCTATTTGGCTGGTTGATTCCCGGATTGTTTGAGCGGGATTTGTGCAGGTGTTCCGTTCCGATGG